>JAGLDW010001596.1 GCA_023145395.1 Lentisphaeria bacterium
TCGCCAGCGCATGGCCGAGGATTCGAAGATGCGAGATCTTCCCATCGAGGCCATGATCGCGCGGCTCGGCACCGGCGTGCTCATCCCCCCCGCCAAACTGGCGATTCTCAGCGAGCGCGAGCTGTTCGGCCGAACCATCGATGTACGACGGCGACGCCAGAACCGCTACCGCGTCGATCAAGCGATCCACGGCGGCACGGAGCTTGAGGAAGGTGCATTCGCCATCCATGTCAGTCATGGCATCTGCCAATACCACGGTATCCGGGAGTTGGAGACCAATGGAGAGCTACAGGAGGTCATGGAGCTTGAGTTCGCCGAAGAAGCCCGTGTCTACGTGCCTCTCGAACAAGCCCACCTCGTCAGCCGATACATGGGTGGCACCCGCAAAGCGCCCAAGCTCAGCCGCATCGGAGGCATGGCCTGGAGAAATGCCAAGGACTCCGCCGCCGACGCGGCCTGGGATCTCGCCGCCGAACTGCTGCGCATCGAAGCGCTGCGCGAGCACGCCCACGGACGCCAGCTCAAACCGTCACCCGACTGGGAGCATGCCTTTGCCTCCGCCTTTCCATACACCGAAACGGAGGACCAGGCCGAAGCCATACAGCAAGTGCTCGCCGACATGGCGGGTGACAAACCCATGGACCGTCTGCTCTGCGGCGACGTGGGCTACGGGAAGACGGAGGTCGCCATGCGCGCCGCATTCCGCGCGGTCGCCAACGGCAAGCAAGTGGGTGTGCTTGTGCCGACCACCGTGCTCGCGCAGCAACACTACAACACCTTCCGCGAACGCATGTCCGAATACCCTTTCGAAATTGAGATGATCAGCCGATTCCGCACAAAAGCGGAGCAGAGACGCATCCTCGACCGCGTGACCGCCGGCACGGTGGACATCGTCATTGGCACGCACAGGCTCCTGCAGAAGGACGTCGCATTCGCCGACCTAGGGCTGCTCGTCATCGACGAGGAGCAACGCTTCGGCGTGCTCCACAAGCAGAAGCTCAAGCAGATGCGCGCCAGCGTGGACATCCTCACCATGACCGCCACACCGATCCCCCGCACGCTGTACTTCAGCCTCTCCGGGATTCGCAATCTGAGCACGATCATGAGCGCCCCGGCCGAGCGGCTTCCGGTCCACACGGTGGTCGCGCAATACGACGCGGACCTGATCCAGCAGGCGATCCACCGAGAACTCGAGCGCAAGGGGCAAGTGTTTTTCCTCCACAACCGGGTGCAGTCCATCGACCGCATCGCATTCCGTCTGCAGACACTCGTTCCCGAGGCCCGTTTCGCCGTCGGACACGGGCAGATGGGGGCGGGCGAACTGGAGGCGGTGATGTCCTCCTTTGTCCGAGGCGAAGTGGACGTCCTTGTCTGCACCACCATCATCGAATCGGGCATCGACATCCCCAACGCCAACACCATTTTCATCGACGACGCCAACCGCTTCGGCCTGGCGGAGCTGTACCAATTGCGCGGGCGTGTGGGGCGCTACCACCGGCAAGCCTATGCCTACCTGCTGCTCCCCCCCATCGGCATGCTCACGGGCGACGCCAAGGAGCGGCTGACCGCCATACGCAAGTACACCCACCTCGGCGCAGGATTCAAACTGGCGCTTCGGGATCTCGAAATCCGGGGTGCAGGCAACATCCTAGGCGCCGAGCAGAGCGGGCATATTGCGGCTGTTGGCTTCGATCTCTATTGTGATCTCTTGCGAGACGCTGTCGCCCGGCTCGGCAACAAACCCGAACCCCACAGACTCCCGCTGCCCGTTGAAATCGACACGCTGGTGTTCGGCCACGCCGACGCACGAGGCCGGACCAGGGTCGGGATCCCAAAACTCTACGTCCAGGACGAACCCGCACGCGTCGAAACCTATCGCCGCATCAGTCGGCTCGAGACGGAGCAGGCCGCCAAGGAGATGGAAGAGGAGCTGACGGACCGCTTCGGGCGACTCCCCGTCAGCACCCAATGTCTGCTGATGGTGTCCCGCGTGCGCATCCTCGCACGAGCGGC
>JAGLDW010001597.1 GCA_023145395.1 Lentisphaeria bacterium
ACCTGTTTCGGTGCCGGTCTCTGTGTTCTCTGTGGCAAATCTCCTCTTCATGCCAGGCGCTGGAAGCGGAGTCTCTTCACCCGTCGCCGCTCCATGGCCAGAACGGTCACCTCATAGCCTCGGCACTCGAAAACATCCCCGACTTCGGGTATGCGCCCGGCAAGTTTCAGCACGAGGCCAGCTGCCGTGTCGAAGCCGTTCAGCTCGATCTCAACACCCAAGTGCTCCACGAGATCTCGAACGTCGAGACGCCCGTCGCACTCGAGCAGTTTCTCACCCAGATGGACTACCTCGGTCACAGGGGCGTCGCGTTCGTCGTTGATGTCACCGACGATCTCTTCGATCAGGTCCTCCGTGGTTAGAATCCCGACTACCACACCATGCTCGTCCACCACCACCGCCATGGGCATTTTCTGATAGCGCAACTCGTGCAGCAAATCGCCCACGGGCTTCGAATCAGGCGCAAAGATCACGTTTCGATGAACATGCGGGGCGATCAGTGTTTCGGCCGAGAACAACTCCGAGGCCGCGGCGGAATAGAGCAACTGGCGGCAATCGACGATTCCCATGATATCGTCGAACCGGTCCCCGTACACAGGGAATCGCGCATGCCCCGTCTCCACCGATAGACGCTCCACATCCGCCACCGTGGCATCCAACGGAACAGAAAGAACGTCCACGAGCGGAACCATCATGCTCTCGACCGATCGATCCTCCAGATCAAACACCGTCTTCAGCATGCTTCCCGCCGTCTCCGGCACCACGCCCTGTTCCGCAGCAAGCTCCGTGATCGCCCGCAGGTCCTCCCGGGTGACATAACCGACGGGATTTGCCGCGCCGCCCCCAATCAGACGCGCAAGCAAACCAGACGCCCAACCACTCACAACCACCAGCGGACGCATCACTCTTTCCGCTATGCTCATAGGATAGGCCAGAGTCAGTGCCAAGGTATCGCACTGCGCCCGGCCGATGGATTTCGGGATAAGCTCTCCGAACATCAGAATGAGCGGTGTCATCATAACCGTAGTCAAGACATTCTCCCAGCTCAACTGCAGGTCACATTGGGCAAGCGCACGCTCAACGACCCCGGATCTCAGGAGCGTTGTGGCGATGAAGATCTGACAGATCGTGGTTGAGCAGACTCCCGCCAAGTTCGTCCCCGTCAGCGTAGTGCCAAGAAAGCGCTCCGAGCATGACAGCATTTCGACGACCCGCCGAGCCCGCTGGTCCCCCTTCGCAGCCTTCTCCCTAAGCACCGCCTTGTTGGCGGATGTATACACGGTCTCGGACCCACTGAAGAATCCCTCCAGAAGGACAAGGACAAGAACCGCGAGAATTGCCAGGAGGATCGTGATCATGTCTCCTCCCTCCCGGTCTTGCGCGGCTCGATGCGGACGGCGGCCACGCGACGCCCGGTCATCTTCACGATCCGGAACAGATAGCGCTCGTCCTCAGCCACGTCTCCAGCGCGCGGCAGACGTCCGAGCCGCTCCATCACGTAGCCGCCAACGGTGTCCGCACCGTTCGGCTCAATCTCCATGTC
>JAGLDW010001598.1 GCA_023145395.1 Lentisphaeria bacterium
ACCACCTACACGCTCACCGCCACCAATACCAACGGCACCGACACCGCCGACACCACGGTACGTATGCGCCTGAGCGCCCCGAACATCCTGCTCGTGCTCGTCGATGACATGGGCACGGAGGATACCTCGGTCGATTTCAACTACGACACGGCGGGAAACCCGGTGGACCGCATTGACCCCACCAGCGTAGGTCTGGCCGCCTTCACCACCGACAACCGGCACTTTATCACCCCCAACATGGAGACCCTTGCCGCCAACGGCATGCGGTTCGCCCGCGCCTATGCCTGCCAAGTCTGCTCTCCCACTCGCTGTAGTCTCATGACAGGGCAGAACTCTGCCCATCACGGCACCCACCAGTGGCTTGGCGGGGGTGGTAGTCAGTACAACATCAAGGCGCCGCCAAATCCCGGCCTGAAGGACTACAACCGCACCCTCGCGGAAACGCTGCGTGATGCAGGCTACCGCACGATCGTTGCGGGCAAGGGGCATATGGGTTCTGCCTTTAATTCCTCGATCAACAACTATATCACCCCCGCCTCTCCAGATTCCGACTATTACGGATTCCAGATCAATATTGGAGCCTCAAGCCTGGGTTCGCAGGGAAGCTACTACGCGAATGCCTCGCCTGCGTTTAAACTCACCGCCACGGCGTCCAGCACCGCCTTTATGAACGAGTATCAGAACAAAACCTACAACCAGCTTGATCCTGCCACCTATCCGTCCGGTCATCCCCAAGCCAACGAACCGGTCTATCTCACCGAGGCGCTCACTCGCGAAATAAACGACCGGATCGAATCCAGCGTATCGGCGGGGCTGCCGTTTTTCGCTTATTTCTCCCATTATGCTGTACACGACAGACATGAGTTGGATCCCCGTTTTAGCGCGAATTACCCGGGACTCAGTGGAGATGTTCTCGACTTTGCCACAGAGATTGAGGGGATGGACCAGTCTCTTGGCGACGTGCTCGCCAAGCTCGAAGAACTCGGTGTCGCCGAGGACACCCTCGTCATTTTCTTAGGCGACAACGGGAGCGATTCGTTCCCCCGCGGCCCGCCAAACCCGCCGACCCTCACCATGACCAATCCGCTGCGTGGCGAAAAGGGCATGCGCTACGAAGGCGGCAT
>JAGLDW010001599.1 GCA_023145395.1 Lentisphaeria bacterium
GACGCGACACTAGTGTCCTGTCCCGGAACTTCGTCTGAAAACTCATGTTAGAGATGTACTTTTTGCCGGATTTGTGCTTTCATTGGGCATCCACCCATTCGAAGGAGAATGCCCATGGCCATTGGACGACCGAAAACGCCACTGGAACTTAGCGTTGAGGATCGACAGCAACTGGAGTCGCTGGCCTCGTCCCGTACGCTGCCGCACGGGCTGGTCATGCGGGCGCAGATTGTTCTGCTCTCGGATACGGGCATGACCAACACGGCGGTTGCCGAACAACTGGGCGTGGGTCAAGACACAGTGAGCAAGTGGCGCGGCCGGTTCATTGAGCGCGGCATCCAAGGGCTGCACGATGAACTGCGCCCAGGCCGGCCGCGCACCATCGACGACGAACGAGTGGCTGAGCTGGTGAACAAGACGCTTCACACGACCCCGCCCAATGGCACGCACTGGAGCTGCCGGACTCTGGCCGATGAGATGCATGTGTCCAAGTCCACGGCCCACCGCATCTGGCAAGCCTTCAGGCTCCAGCCGCATCGGCAGAAGGGATTCAAGCTATCGACCGATCCGTTCTTCGTGGAGAAAGTTCGCGACATCGTCGGACTGTATCTGGATCCGCCAGACAAGGCCGTGGTGTTGTGCGTGGATGAGAAGAGCCAAATCCAGGCCCTTGACCGCACGCAGCCCATGCTGCCCATGGGTCTGGGATACGTCGAAGGCTTCACGCACGACTACAAACGCTACGGCACCACGACGCTGTTCGCCGCGCTCGACACCGCCACGGGCCAGGTGTTGGCCCAGTGCAAACCGCGTCATCGGCACCAAGAGTTCCTGACCTTCTTGAAGCACATTGACGCCAACGTGCCCGATGACTTGGACATCCATCTAATCGTGGACAACTACGCCACGCACAAGCATGCCAAGGTGCGGCGCTGGCTGGCGGCGCGGCCGCGCTATCATGTACATTTCACGCCCACGTACGCGTCTTGGCTTAACCAGGTCGAACGCTGGTTTGGCATCATTACGCAGCAGGCGATCCGGCGCGGCACGTTCAAAAGCGTCAAGGCGCTCGTGGAGCGGATCAAACGCTTCGTCGACACCTACAACGCCAAGCAATCCAGGCCGTTCATCTGGACCGCCACGGCCGACTCCATCCTTGAGAAAATAGCTCGACTTTGCCGGCGAATCTCTGGGACAGGACACTAG
>JAGLDW010000016.1 GCA_023145395.1 Lentisphaeria bacterium
GGTCCGGGACGTCCCGCACCACCCTGGCAACCACCGCCAGTGGCTCGGGACCTCCGGGACCGAGGGTGTTCGATAGGATGCCCAGACAAGCGACTATCCACCCGGACTCGGCGTCTCAAAAATCTCTATGGCATTGATGACCGGCGGGGGCGCTCCCGGCGCCGGAACCACCTCGATGCTCATGGTTCCCCGGGCGCGGACTTCTCGGGCTTCTCGAATCAGGACGAGAGCTGCCCCGGGATCCGTCGGCTTTGCTGCGAGCATGGGGATGCTCTGCCCTTGGACCATGATTGCGAAGTCCGCGGGGTTCTGCGCTGATGTCAGACTGTGGATGCGCACGGTGAAGGTGCGTTCCTCGGGCTCCTCCCCCGGTGTCGCGAAAGGCAGAAAGCGGCAGCACCAGGCGAACCGGAAGGTCGGATCCAGAAGATAGATCTCCCGCTGTCCATGCCGCGTCAACAGGCGTGCCATGGCGTTGAGATAAAGCTTCTGGGTGTCTAGCCCCAAGGCCCTCAACGGAGCCAGCGGAATGGCGATCTCCGCAGTCCAGCCAGCCTCGTCCGCATTCGCCGCATGCTGCCAGCCACCGCGCCAAGTCCGGTCCAGATTGGTGCGCCTTAGGAGTGCCCCTCCCTCTTCGAATGCCGTGCCATCGGCTTGAACCCCGAAACGGACCGCGTGCTTGCGCTTGCCGTCGGTCAAGAAAATCTGGAATGTCTCCTGATTGCTTTCGGACATGGCCGTGGACGCGGAGAACCGACGCCGGAAGGCGATGTAGAGGAACGTGTCGTCCCGCAGGAACTTCAGTTTCGTGTACGGTGCCAGCGCCACGCGTTCGGTGTCCTGGAAGGGAGTGGGCTCGGTCTGCCTCCAGCAGGTTTCCTCAACCTGCCCGTCGATGTGCGGCGGCGTCTCGGTGGAACGTGCGAAAAATCCGTACCGATTGACCAAATCAATGGTCATGGCGCCACGAGCGCGCAAGCCGCAGTGGTACAGCCACGGAGTGTTTTTGACCCGTTTCTTCGGATTGGGATTGTAGAAATAGGCGGCTTCCTTCATCCACATGGCGACGGAAACCGGGGAGACGCCACCGAGCTGCGGACGGGGGAAGCCCAGCCAGGAGTTCCCCGCCGCGTCCCGACGGTCGCCGGGCGCGCCAAAGTTCAAGCGAAGCTGCTTCACCGCACCCCAGGGGGACGTTGCCGGGAAGGTGTACCAGACATCGCGCGGACGGGTCGCCGGAGTCAATGCCAGACTGGTCTGGAAGTTGTACGAGCAAGCGCAGCCACTGCTGCCTTCGGCCATGAGCACGAGGCCATTGGCCGGAATCATGCTGACATTGCAGCTTGGCTTGCCGCCTCCGAATGTGGTCGTGCCAGCAGTGTTCAGATCGAGAAAGCCAAAGGATCCAGAGCGGAAGAGCAAGAGATTCTCGCAACCGACGGTGGCACCACAACCGTAGGCCTTGATGAAACGCCAGGAGCCCTTCTTGCTGGTCAAGGCATCCGTCTCCGTGCACCGCTCCCCTGTGCGCAGATCGTACGCATAGGGAGGAATGATGAGACGGTCCCCATGGATGGCGCCCAGCTTGTTGACGCGGCCGCTGCGCTGCCAGAGCTTTTTCCCGCTCTCGGCATCATAGGCGGCGATGCCATCGCTTACCACCACGCCGTGCGCAACCTGTAGCTGGCTACGATGGGGAATGAACAGGAAATTGGGTTCGCTCTCGGGCGTGTAGGTGCGCGCGCCGGGGATGGGGATATCCTCCTGACGCCACAGCACCTCGCCATCGCTCAGCCGCAGCGCCACGAGAGACTGCGTCACGCGCGCTTTTTCGCCTCGACGCCGAGCGGCGGCGACAGCGGCATTCGCGGTGGCATCCAGGAGAAAGAGAGTCTTGTCCGAATGGGCGATTTCATTGTTGGAGACGCTCTGTGCGGCTCGATACGTCCAACGCACCGCCCCATCGGTCTTGTTCAGAGCGAACAGGATCCCGCTTGCCGCGCGGGGCGCCCAGGGAGTCTCGGCTTCTTCGCTGGCGGTGTAGCTGCCCAGCACCATGCCATCGGCCACGGACAGATAGCCCCAGCCGCGTTCGTCCCAATCCCGAATCGGGCGGGGTTCCCGGTTGCGGGGTTGGCACCAGGTTGTCTTGAGTGAGGCAATCGCCGGAATGGGCTGCGACATGGTGCGCCGAATCTCGGCCTGATTGAGGGGCCGCGCGTAGATGCGGACATCGTCGATGGTGCAGGCCAGGTGGTTGTAGATCTTCTTGGCTTTGTAGGTAGAGGCGCCAAGGCATAGATAGTTGTCGCTGGTGACCAGCTCCCCCTGCGGCCCTTCGGCAGACAGTTCGCCATCGACATACAGCCGCTGGGTGCGCCCGTCATGGGTCAGAGCGACATGCGTCCAAGCACCAAGCACGACGGGCGAAGCGCTGATGATGGTGACAAAATCTCCGGACCGTGTCACGCACGAAAAATGGGGTTTGCCGTCCTTGGTTGTCACAGACAGGCCATACTGATACGCCTTGTACAGAATGGTGCCCGCGTCGGCTCGGTCCAGCTTCACCCATGCCGCTGCAGTCACTCCGCTCGTGGCGTTGAACGCCTTGTCGGGTCTCACCAGCATGCGGGAGGTCTTGCCATCGAAAACCAGTGCTTTCCCGGTGCGTCCGGGAACTTGGGAGACACCATCAGCCCGGCCATCCCGTCCGTGGGCGGAGAGGTCGCGGACCGCCGCGTCGCCCTGCTCGAAATCGTACGCGACCACCAGTTCGTCCACGATGGCGGTGGCGATGTTTCCTGCGGAGTCCGCACCCTTTTCCCGAGCATCCTGCGGAGCGAGGTACACGCACAACGGTTCCGTCGCGGCCATGGGTCTTGAGAGCAACGCTCGGACCTGGATGCTTCCATCCACCTGCAAGGTGACGCTGACCGGCAGTTCCTTGCCACCGCAAATGGCTCTGGCGGAAGGGAGGGCACCCGACTCCCCAATCCCGAGCAGGTCGGCGAGCGCTGTGGTTCCGATGGTCCCCTGCAGCAGGCACGGCGAAGCGGGAGGGGGGGCATCGGCTGGAAAGGTCAGAAAAAAGCGGTGCGCATAGTCATCGAATCGCCATGGGGTGCGTTTTGCCAGGGCGACGACTTTCGGCGCTTCAGGCTGGGCTAGGAGTTTTTCGGGAATCCGATACACTTCCCGAGTGATCCCGTTCTTCTGGTCCAGGCGCAGACATTGCCCCTGCATGGCCAGATAGACACTATCCTCGTCCGCCACAAAATTGGCGCCGTAGTAGCGCACATTACGCCGCCCCGCGCCAGACAGGCGCCGAGCCCACAACTCTCGCCCCGTGTAGGCATCGAACGCAATGACATGATTCTCCCCGGCGACGAATGCTCTGCCGTTCACGGCCAGGGGCGGGGGCGCCGCAAGATGTCGGTCCAGCATGCGATCGGGACCGGGGCCCCCGAACCAAAGCACATCCAGAGGCAGACGAACGCGGGTTTCATTGTTCACTCCCGAACGCCCCGAATCGCCCCGGGGATACTTCCAATCGTCCGATCCCGGCAGTTTGCCGCGTGTGGCAACCGGTTTTCCTGGATCGACTCTCAGCTCGGGCATATTTGCGGACTCCGCAAATGTGGCGGCTTCTGCCGACGTCATGTCTGGACAGACGAGCATTCCCCCACAAGGATGCAGCAGACGACAGGCCTCGGCGGCGGCGATGGCGGATCCATTTCCTCCGACCACCACAAGATCCGCGAAGTAGGGAGGAAATGGTGTGTGCCTCCGCGAAGTGGCTGCAAACGCTGTGATCCGCATGCCGTACAGCCCCGTTCCCAACCACTGTGCACGCTGCCGCTGGACCTCGGATTCGGATGGCAGCACAACGAGCACTTGCAGGTCTGACTGCCGTGCGAGGCCAAGTGCCAAGGAGGCCGCGTTCTCTCCAAACACGATGGCATAGCCGTCGCGAACCCCGGTGTTCTCGAGAAGAGCCTGAGCACGGGCATTGTCGCCATGCGCCGTTGCGGAGTCCGCAGATTGGTTTGCGGCGGAGGGTGCGGCAGGTGCGGGATCATTCGCGAAACAGGTTATGACCCCTTGATCGGTCGAGACCAGAAGACATCCGTTGGCTGCGGCTAGCCCGCGCGCACTGCCTTTCACCTCCGCCTGCCACACGGGTTTGCCCGTGTCGGCATCATAGGCACGGACCTGATCGGCACCTCCGACGAGGAGGGTAGCGCCCGCCACCGCGACCGCGTAGGCCCGTGTGTCGAGGGATTGTGTCCAGACCACCTTGCTCGGCGGTTTGCCAAGACTCGGTTCCCACTGGGAGACATCCAAACACTCGATCACGCCGCCACCAATGGTGAACAGCTTGTTGCCCGCAGCCAGCACACGGTACTTTCCGCTCAGTCGCAGCAGCTTTTCCCCCGTTTTCAGAGAATAGACGACCATTCCGTCGGACCCGCTCGGCATGGCCTCTCCGACACGCGCTTCGGAGGGGTTTGTGAAACGGTTTTTGGGCGTGAACATGACATCGCGCCACACGAGACTCCACGCCCCGCCGTCCTGGAGCGCCTCGGCGGCCTTGTAGTACAAAAGTTCTCCGGTGGCACGGTCGAAAACTGCGGGGATGTTGCGGCCAGTGGGCACAAGCAGCTTGCCGGCGGACGCGAGTAGATACCCTTGTGGCGCCACACCACCAAAGCCCGAGGCCACAGGATGCGGAAAGCGCATGTACACCGACCCGCTACTGTCGTTGTGCCAGATCACATGACCCGTATCAGCCGCCAGCGCGTACACGTGGATTCCCTCGGAGGGCCAAAGACCGGCCGTGACGTAGGCCACGCCATCCCGCACCAGCACGCCACTGCGCAAAGGCCAGCGCGACACCATGCGCCCATTGCCCAGCAGCATGTCATTCCCCGGCGCCGCGCGGAACTGCCAGACCGGTTTGCCGTCAGCGAGACCCAGGCAGCGCAGCACCCCATCGTCGCCCGCGAGGTACACCTTGCCTGCGGCCACGGCGGGGGCGAAGCGCAGCGGGGCATCGGCGACAAAATGCCAAAGCAAGGCGCCCGTGTTCAAATCCAGACAGCGCAGCGTGTTGTCGGCGGAGGAGGCGAACAGCGCTTTGCCATCGACGACGACGGGCTGAAATGCGTAGTCGAAATCGATCCGGTGCAGTTCCTTGCCCGGTTGCGGCCAGGCGGGCTGCGGCGGCGCGGACGAGCGCCAGCGCCAGCGGACTTGCAGAGGGAAGACCAGCGCCTCCTCCACCGCACCGGATCGTGCCGCGTCCCCTTTGTACATCGGCCAGTCGCCCGCCACGCACACCAGCGTCGCCATGACAATGGCAATCGCACTCATCCGGATCGTCGTATTCATCATTTTCAGCATTTCCTGCCCTCGGAGTAAGGATTCTGCAATGCAAATCGAATCTACCGGACGGAAGCAAGGCTTCAAGGACCACGAGTGCACCCCGCGAGCTTCTTGCCTTCTTCCTCATGGACCCTATCCTAGGCGGCTGAGGAGCAAGCCTTCACTAGGCCGTCTTCAAGGCGGCAGATTCTGCAGTATCCGCCCCGAATAGAACTGTACTGGGAGAAAAAACGATGTACCACACGGGCCAGAACCAGGTTTTCGAGTTTTCACTCACTGCGGACAGATCCTATGACGAGCCGTTCCACACCATCGAGCTGGACGTGATTTTCACGGAGCCGTCGGGGTGGGAACGCCGCGTGCCCGCATTCTGGAGCGGAGACAATGTCTGGCGGGTGCGGTACGCCTCGCCAATTCTCGGACGGCATCGGTTCCGGAGCGTGGCTTCGGAGACGGGCGACGCGGGGCTGCACGGCGTCGAGGGTGAACTCGGCATTCACCCGTATGTCGGAAAAAATCCCTTGTATCGGCATGGCCCCCTGCAAGTCAGTGCGAACCGACGCCATTTCGAACACGCGGACGGCACTCCCTTTTTCTGGCTCGGAGACACCTGGTGGCTGGGCTTGTGCGAGCGTCTCGAATTTCCCGGTGAATTCCAGGAGCTGACTGCGGACCGGACGGGCAAGGGCTTCAGCGTGATCCAATTGGTGGCTGGGCTGTTTCCGGACATGGCGGCGTTTGACGAGCGAGGACGAAACGAGGCGGGTTTTCCCTGGACAACGGATTTTGCCAGCATCGAGCCCGCGTTTTTCGATCAGGCCGATTTGCGGATGAACTTCCTGGTCCGCAATGGCCTGGCACCGTGTGTTCTCGGCTGCTGGGGGTATTACCTGAAATGGCTGGGAATCGAGAAAATGAAGGAGCACTGGCGTTATCTGGTGGCACGCTGGGGAGCGCTGCCAGTGATCTGGTGTCTGGCCGGAGAGGGCAGCATGCCCTACTATCTTTCGGAAACTCGCGAGGCGGACAGTGCCTGGCTGAAGCGGGGTTGGACGGAAGTTGGACGCTATCTGCGGGAGATCGATCCCTGGGAACGGCCAATCACCATCCATCCGGGCACCAGCGCCAGAGAAACCATCGAGGATCCCGCGATTCTCGATTTCGACATGCTGCAGACCGGGCATTCCGACCGACAGAGCCTGCCAAACACCGTCGAGCAAGTCTGCCGTGCCCGGGCCATCGAGCCAACACTGCCGGTGATCGAGGGCGAAGTCTGCTATGAGGGCATTGGCGCCCAGTGCCGCGAAGAGGTGCAGCGTCTCATGTTTTGGGCCTGCATCCTGTCCGGAGCCGCCGGCTTCACCTATGGTGCCAACGGCATCTGGCAGGTCAATCGCCGAGAACAGCCCTATGGTCCATCGCCCCACGGCATGGCCTGGGGACACACACCCTGGGACGAGGCCATGTGCCTGCCAGGATCGGAGCAACTTGGCCTGGCGCGACGACTGCTCGAACGCTATGCCTGGTGGGATTTCGAGCCCCATCCCGAGTGGATCGAGCCCCGCTGGACGCCGGAGAATTATCTTCATGGCTATGCAGCCGGAATCCCCGGTCGGATCCGGGTGCTGTATTGGCCAAGCCAATGGGGCAAGCCCGCAGTGCGACACCTGGAACCGAATGTCTCGTACCAGGCCTTTCTATTCAACCCGGTCAATGGCTCCGAAGTGCCCCTAGGCACGGCTGTGGGGGATGTTTCGGGCCATTGGGAGCTCCCCGTGTCCAGACTCCCGATCTTTCAGGACTGGGTCATTGTCCTAGAAGCCGAGTGAAG
>JAGLDW010000160.1 GCA_023145395.1 Lentisphaeria bacterium
CCAATATCGAGTTGAATGCCTACGGACACTTTGCCATCGGACGCGGTCAGGGTCTCAACGGGATTCAGGCGCACCTGCACTTCTGCCCCTTCACCCAGATGAGCCACTATCACAGAGACAAGCTCAGTCTGATTCTGTTTGGCGCAGGCGAGGAACTGCTTTCCGACACCGGCTATGTCCATGTGCGGGGCAAGAACCGGTATTTCGCCAACTCGTCGCTGTCGCACAACACGGTAACGGTGGAGTATGACAGCCCGGATAAGCCACTGGTGCTCGTCAAACCGGGACCGGAGTTCATCGGCACGGTCGAAAGACCCAAATGGGCCGCAATGCGCAACCGCCCCCTGCAGGAGGCACGCAGCACGCTGATCGCCTATGATCCCGGCGTGAGAGGCGAGAAGAATGTCCAGCTGATTGCCGCGAGCGTGCCGGGGAACAGCAGGTCCCGGCTCACCCACAGGACGCGCGAACTGCTGCTGATCGCACTGGATGAAAACCGGTCTTGCCTGCTGGACATTTTCCGTGTACAGGGAGGTGTCCGGCAGAACTTTGTCCTGCGCCCCTCCTGCGATGAGGATGTACTTGCGGAGAACTGCTCACTCGAACTCGGGCCGGAACGGGCGGGCACGCTGGCTGGAGAAAATCTCCGCTATGACGAGATTCCCGCGGACCGAGACAACATCATCCCCTATAGCTGGCTGGTGCACCGAATCCGGACAGCTGACGCAGAGAGCGATTGGACACTGACCTGGCGGGGGGCAGACTCCGGATCGCGTTTGCAGGCATTCATTGCCGGGGTGGAGAATGCGGAAGCGTGGCTTGGGCAGTCACCCAGCCTGCGGCGAGCGCGCAACAATGGCAAGCGGGCTGACGACTTCCAGAATCCCCATCTCCTACTCCGACGCCCTGAAGACGGCGGGGGAATCACCTTTGCCGCAGTCTATGAATGTGTCCCGGGAAACGAGCAGGGGGCGATTCGCAGCGTGGCTTTCAGGTGGCCGGAAGGGAACAGTTCGACGGCCCCCCTTGAAGTGACCATCCAGATGGCCGACGGTGAAATCCATGTCACCGCAAACTGCCTACCCATCGATGGCGCAGCCCGCATGGTTCCATCCTACTCTGTGGCTGCTGAACTTGGCGGCCACGCAGTGTGGCGATGGCAGTGGGGCAAGAGCAGGAAGCGGACTCGTCTGGCGTTGCGTACTGTGTACCGTACAGCGGCTGGCGATGCCTGTAACGGCTTCCTTGTCGATGGCACAATAGGAGGCAATGCGGTACTCCCGGGCGAATGGGTGCGGCTGGTCTACGGCGACGAACGGGCATACGGATACCAGGTGGAGAAAATCGTGCATCAAGGAAAGTCCACACTGGTGCAGATAGCCGGCGACCCGGGCATCAAGAAGACCGGAACCGGCATCGAGCTGATGTATTTCCCATTCTACAACACCACGGGATCTCCCTGGATCGAGCTTCCGCCAGCGACCTTCGCGAAGCACCCAGTCGAGTGATCCCACGACTGGTTTCCTCAGAAGGCTAGAATCGGACCCGGCTCTTCCGGTAGGTTGCCGGGCCGGTTCCAAAGACCTTCTTGAAGGCGCGTGAGAAGGCGTGGATGGTCGAGTAGCCGTAGATATTTGCGACCGACTTGACGGGTGGAGCATCCGACTGCGCAAGTGTGGAGGCGGCGGCCCGCATCCGAGTCTCGAGGATGAAACGCTGTGGAGTCTGACCAACCTCGTTGGCGAATAGTCGTGAGAAATGCCCTTGACTCAGGCGGCACATGCGCGCCAGCTCCGCCACGGACCAAGCCCGTTCGGGGTTGCCTCCCACCTCCTGGATCAGCGCGGAGATTCGCGGATTGCCGCTCGCGGGTTGGCTCGACGATTCGTGCAGGGCATTGGTCCGAAGCAACTCCCCCAGGCAAGCCTCCGCCACACCGAGCAGCAAGCATGTCGGGGTGTCATCCTCGCGACTCCAATACTCGCTCGCCGCAAGAACGAGTTGCAGCAGGTTCGGCGGAATCCGGAATCGCTGGACTCGGGGAACCAGACACCGCCAGGCATGCGGGTGCAACTCCAGTTTGAACGTCGCTTGTGTCAGCCCCGGGCTGAACTCGAATCCGTGACGGAACAGAGGGGGAATGAGAACCCCCTCGGCAGGGCCCGCTAGAAAGTGCTCTCCACTCTCGCAGCGCACCATCACTTGTCCATGAAGATACAGATCAAGCTGGTATGTATGGTGAACATGAAGAGGGATTCGGTACAATTGAGCCTTGAATGGGAAGATTTCGAAGTGAAATACGGACAGCTCGGAAACCAGATGTGCTCTACCGTTCATTTCCCGTCCTTGCAGGTGGTTTTCGTGTGTCTTGGTGATGCCAGACGGCCTCTTGATCATGGGATCGGCATAGTTTTCTACTATATGGCAAAACATCAGATTCGGGTAAATGAATGCAGAACTTGGCCAAATACAAGCCCGGATGCCGCAACTATCGTGATTGGGCAAGACGGCTGTAGTGTTGCGGGCGCAGAGAACGAAGACGAAAAACACACTCTCGGGAATCGTTGATGAAACTACGAACTCGAAGACCAGCGCTGTTGGCCGAGGTGGATCTGCGGAAGATCTACGAGGCAGGCATCCGGGTAGCCCGGCAGGTTCCCCTGCGCTGCGAGGGAACAGATGAGTTCTTTGCCTATCTGCGCGGCTTTGGCTGCGACATCGACGGCGATCTGGTTCGCCTGACACCGACGGTAGTGGACAAGGTCGTTGCCGCCATGGAGGCGCATCGGGTCACGAATCTTGAAAAGGGACTCGCGACCGAGGACGAACTGCCAACAGAGTTGACCTGCAATGCCTCCGGCCAAGGGCTCTACTGCTGCGACCTGGACACGGACTTGCTCCGTCCAGCAACAATTGAGGACTTGACCCATCTCTCGCGTGTGGTGGATGCGGTCGATGGCCTGAACCGAAGTGCGCCGGGGTTGATCCCCACAGATGTGCCAAAAGATACTGCGGACCTGCACGCGTTCGCCACGGGCATTCTCAACAGCTCGAAACCCCACCGCACCCATGTCTACAACGAGGACAATATCGAGAGATTCTTCGAGATCGAGGTCATCGCCCGTGGAGGTGACGAAGCGGTTGTGCGCAAGAATCCATCCTTCTCCGCCAAGCTCTGGATCAACTCGCCATTCATGATTTCCGGAGAATGCGTGCGCATGGCCATGAAGATGCGCACGCTGTATGGCGTGCCTCTGGAAATCGATGCGATGCCAATGGTGGGGGCATCGACCCCGGCCACCTTTGCCGGCGCCTTGGTTCTCGGGATGGCCGAGACCGTGCTCAGCAACGCCATCTCCCTAGCCGTGGACGAGACGACCTGCGGATTCCGCGTGATCGCGGGCGTGAGCGATATGCGAAGTGGGGGGTTCGCGCAGAACGGGCCGGATGCGGATGTGGTCCAGCTTGCCTCGGCCGAGATGGCGGAGCACTGCTTCGGCCGACGCACATCCGTGCCGGCGGGAAGCCCCACCACCGCCAAAGTGCCAGGTGCACAGTCCATGATGGAGAAGTCCATCGCCACCCTCTTCCGCATCCTCTGCGGCGGGCGCGTGTTTGGGGGCCTGGGCTCGCTGGCCTGCGCGGATGCGGGTAGTCTCGTGCAGCTGATGCTCGACGTCGAAATGATGCAGTATTTCCAGCACCTGCTCCGAGGCATGGAAGTGGATGAGGAGCACCTGGCGGAGGAGGTCATCCGGACGGTCGTGCCCACTGGCGCGCGCTTCCTGGAGCACGAACACACCCTGCGTCACTGCCGCGAGGAGCTTTTCTCGCCCGAGCTTCGGGACCGTCGCGTCGCAGGCGCCTGGATCAACGACCCCGTGACCATGGTCGATCGGGCCCGCGCCAAAGCACGACGCCTCGTCGAAAATGCGCCCAATTGCTGCCCCCTGGCCGATGCCGACAAGAAAGCCATCCGCGCCATCCTCGTGGCGGCCGACCGGAAAACGAACAAGAAGTGACCGTGTGCAAGGAGAGCGAAGACATGCAGGAACATTCTGAACAGATGGGCGAAATAGGGTCCCCCACTGGCCCGATGACATCGAAGCAACGGGTGACTGCGGCATTGAACTACCGGGGGAGTGATCGCGTCCCACGGATGTTCAACTCGTTCGACGAGGAGTTCATGCGCTGCTGGCGAAAGCGGCATGGCGACATCGGCCCGGAGGTGTTCAGTGGCTCGGATCTGACGGTTGCGGTGGCCAACGAGACTCCCTGGCCCACGCGAGCCGGAATGGTGGAGGAACGCCCGGGGGAGCAGGTGACCCGAAATGGCTGGGGCTGGCTGGAGCGGCGCACGGCGGGCACGTCCTTCGCCGAGATGTTCGATCAGGTGCTGGATGGGCGACCGGATCCGGACACACTGAAGTTTGACGACCCATTGCTGGACGAGCGCTATGAGGCAGCGGGACGAGGCTTCGATGAGTCGAGCAAGCGGCTGTACGT
>JAGLDW010001600.1 GCA_023145395.1 Lentisphaeria bacterium
CGCCGTCCACCCCCGGGACCCTCGCATCAATGCGCCGTCCACCCCCGCGGTTCGCCCCAATGCGCCGTCCACCCCCGCGGTTCGCCCCAATGCGCCGTCCACCCCCGCGGTTCGCCCCAATGCGCCGTCCACCCACATGATCGGCCCCATGGCACCTTCCACCCCCTCTCGTCACCGCTTCGCGGTGCCGGTCTCCCCCGTAAATGGGGAGACGAAATTCAAACCCATCAAGGTGGCGGAGTTTTCCAGAGCAAACATAATCCTTCTCCCTCTGGGAGAAGGCCGTAGAAAGCTTAGGTATCTATGAGGATGAGGGAGGGGTTACGAGGGGCATGCGCCAACCGCGGCGCAGGTGCCGTCATTACACCATTCGTTGCCCGCGTCAATACAAGCGATGCTGCAGTCTTCCGCGGGACTGTCGCTGAGAGGGCAACAACCCCTGTTTGACACGCAATACTGTCCGATTGGACAGGGCTGGGCGTCGAAGAAATTACAATCACAATATCCATCAGCGTTACGATCCGGTGCCCCAGAGGGACTAGGGCAGATCTCGGCATCAGACCAATTACAGGCCCCCGGCCTGCCCCCTCCCTCGACGACGCCACAGGATTCCGATTCACACACCACACCGCACATCCCACAGTTGAGCTTGTCGTTGGCTAGATCCGTGCACCCCAAACCCGAGGCCGTAATGCAGCATGCGTCAGGCGTAAGGCAACCATTGGGTGTTTCTCCGCAAATGCAAAGCTCCGTGGCCTGGCTGCAAAGTGCGACAGAGAAATCGTAGTTCCTACAGCTTTCGTGGTCTTGCGAAGTCCCATCCTCAAAACAAGTACACCCCCAAGGCCCACCAGCCTCCGCCGGTATACAATAAATTCCACCCACAGCCGGATTACACACAGACGGCGTCCCAACCCCGCAATCAAAACAATGCTCCGCATCATGCTCAACACAAGTCCCCTTGTCGTCGACCACGCAGCAAATCTGCGTATCCCCACAAAGCACATTGCCATCCGGGTTGTCCTGGTTATTTCCATGATGATTCGCCGCGACATCACACCCACAGTAATACTCAGCGTTCACCGAGTCATACAGGCACAGCAAATCCACCTCGCCGAGGGTGCAGTCGTCCACATCGCCCCCGGGGCAATCGCCGCAGGTTGTCGGGTTGCGGATGTCCGTCTCGCAGCCCCATGCCGCGCTATCGCAGTCCATGTAGTGGTCATCACAGTCGTAATCGCAGCGGTCGGTTTCTTCCAGGCAGGTGCCGGGCTCAGCGTTTGGCCCCTCGGTGCAGTTGTCATCGCAAGAGGCGCAGTGGAAGTCACTCTGCTCCACCTCACACCCATT
>JAGLDW010001601.1 GCA_023145395.1 Lentisphaeria bacterium
GCAGTCACCGAGCCCGAAGCCATCACCTTTGAGACGCTCTGCTTTTTCTTCGCCGGATACGAGGGCTCGTTCGTCTACACCTTCCCCCGCGGCTACGACAATCGCTATTGGCAGGCGATTGCGAACGCGAACCAATTCGTCGCGACCTACGAGGATATCGTGCTGGACCGGAAAGAGTTCACGGACTTTTCGGTCTCCTGCGAGACTCCGACTCCAGGTGAAGTGGCGGTGAAAAGCGCGTACTTCCCCAATGCCGCGCCGCTCCGGATCATTCAGTCCGTCGGCTTCCAACGCGGCGATACGCGCTTGCTGGCAGTGGGCAATTTCTGGCAGCGTGGAGAGTGCTTCTTTCGCCTGAAAGTGAAGCTTCCCGAGGGTGCCTACGTCCTTCGGCAGCCGGACCGGAATCTTCTTTTCAGCAATCCCTCCGGCGCATCCTCCTGGCGTGCGTCCGAACTTGCGTCTGGAGCGTTGTTGCACGTGGGTGCTTTGCGCTGGGCGTGTTTCACCGTCGAACCCGCCGACGCCGACACCGAGGCCGAGGCGCTGAGTCAGGCGGAGATTCGTTCCTGCATGTCAGAACGCATGCCAGCCATCCAGACCGCATTTGAGCGCGCGCGCGAGAAATAGGCCCAGCCGTGCCCTGCGGACAGCGAAACGCGGATGCTGCTGGCTCCGGTGGCTCGGGACCTCTGGGACCGAGGGCGATCGTTGCACCGCACCACCGCTCGCGGTCCGGGGACGTCCCGCACCACCGCTCGCGGAGACGCCTCAAACTGGTTGCCCACAGACTTGGGGGAAAATATCTGGAACAGGCCAACTCGGGTGGGCATTCGTTCCCAGGGCGGTATTTTGTGAGCGATGACCTGCGTTTGGGATTCAGATTTCAACAATCGGAGCGAAGACGATGCAGAAGAAGATCCGTGTTGGCGTTGTGGGTGTGGGTCGTGGCAAGAGTTTCATGCGCGCCGCAGAGCCGGTGGGTATGGAGCTGGTGGCGGTGTGCGACACGTGGGAGGAGCGTCTGCGCACGGTTGCGGAGGAGCTTGGTGTCGCGGCCTATACGGACTACGACGAATTTCTGAGCCACGACTTCGACGCGGTTGTGCTGGCCAACTATTTCCATGAGCATGCTCCGTTTGCGATCAAGGCGCTCGAGGCGGGCAAGCATGTGATGAGCGAGTGTGCGGCCTGCCACACGCTGGCCGAGGGGGTGGCGCTCTGCCGCAAGGTGGAGGAGACCGGGCTGACCTACTATTTCGCGGAGAACTACCCCTACTCCGCCGTGAATCAGGAGATGGCCCGTCTGTTCAAAGAGGGGGAGATTGGCGATTTTACGTATGGTGAGGGTGAGTATGTTCATCCGGATCCGGCTGCGGTCAAGATGGGGCGCAGCTGCGGCTACAATCATTGGCGGAACTGGATTCCAGCCACCTACTACTGCACTCACTCCCTTGGCCCCGTCATGGCCATCACAGGCACTCGTCCGGTGAAGGTCAACGGGTTTGTGGTTCCCTACGACTACAACGATCCGACCCAGACCTCGACCGTTCGGCGTTTCGACACGGGATGCATTATTCTCTACCGTATGGACAATGGGGCGGTGGCGAAATGCATACACGGCCAGTTTCGCGGCCATGGAAGCAATGTGCGTATCCATGGAAACCGTGGTTTGATGGAATGCGTGCGCGGGGGAGCGGACAAGGGCGCGCTGCGCGTCGCGCACGACAAGTGGGAACTGAAGGAGGGGGAGGAGGCGGAGAAAGTCTACCAGCCCGATTTTCCCGTGCATGCCGAGCTTGCGCAGAAGACTGGGCACAGTGGTGGCGACTTTTTCACCTGCTTCAACTTCGCCAATGCCATTCGCACTGGCG
>JAGLDW010001602.1 GCA_023145395.1 Lentisphaeria bacterium
CACCTCAAACCCGCTGTTGCGTTCCACTCACCGTAACCATCAATACAACGGCCCTCGGCTAGATCATATCCAACCAGTTCCGACTTTGTCCGAAGCGGCCCCACCGCCACAAGGCCGCACCAACTTGGCCCATCGCCCACACTGCGCCCCGCTGGGTCTGCCAATTTCCTCTGGTGCCCTCTGCGGGATCTGGGTAAAATGGGGCGATGCGTATCCACGGTGGGTGCGCGGGTCCGATTTTTGCCTGGCGAGGAGGATAGGTATGACGCCCCAGATGGATCGAGAGAAGTTCAAGGAACAGATGCGTGCTGAGTTGGAATTGCTTATGGAAGAGATGGCGGACGCGGTGGACAACGCACCGGCGGGGAGGATCATTCGCGACAGTGAGGAGAAGGTTCGCGACCTGTTTGGAGAATTCAGACGCAAGGCGTTCGAAGGGGCGATGCAAGCGAAGGTCGATGCGGCGGAAGCCGCTTTTTCCCCCTCCGAGCAGCCAGGCGACGGGCAAGCGGAAACGTAACAAGGGAAAGCAACCCTACGCGATCCTGACGATCAACGGCCGGATTCGCGTCAGGCGGATCCGTTGGCATTGCCGGGAGGAAGGCTCGTCGACGCTCACCGATGTCTTGTTGGACGAAGTAGAATCGACCGTCAGTCGGGGCGCGCGTGAGTTGATCTGCCGTTTGAATCAGTCGTCGGCCAGTTTTCGCAAGACGTCCGAGAATCTGAAGCGTGCCGCGCAGATCGAGAGCAACGCCGAGTCGATTCGTCAACTGGTCGAGGAAGAAGGCAAGATGGTCCTTCGTTCGCAGGCCCGTGGCAAGCTTTTGCCGACGTGGAGTTCGCAAGACTGTGTCGCGGACACCGGAAAAACCAGGGTTTACGCGAGTTGCGACGGCGTCAAGGTTCCCTTGGTCACCGACGAAGAGAAGAAGACGCGACGCAAAAGGGTTCGTGAAAAGCGACGCCGGCGGGGACGCAAGTGCAAGCCGCTTGCGCGAGCCAGACACGGATCGGACAACGC
>JAGLDW010001603.1 GCA_023145395.1 Lentisphaeria bacterium
GAGTCCAGCTGAACAGGTGCGAGTCTGCCAACGGCATTGGGCTCGAAAATGGACACGCCGACCGTGCGCCAGGCATCGTCGGGATAGACCACCTCCAAGACGTGGCAACGTCCGGTGTTCTCGAGCTTCAGCCGATAGGCGAACCAGCCCATGTGGTCATGCATGTCGGTCCCGTTGCCTGCCGGACGTCCCTTCGTGGATGTCACCCGAAACGTGCCCAGCGGAAGTGTCTTCACCGTCGTTTCCGGGTCACCCAGATAGGCGTGGGGGTCCTTCGGGTCGGTGCAGTCGATGCGATCTACGAGTTGCCGCTGTAGTGTTGCCGGCCGGTTTGGCCGTGCGCCAGGATCGACAACCACAAAATCCAGCTGTGCCTGGACCTCCTCCATCCCCGAGCCGGACGCTTGGACCAGCAGGTTGTGCACACCTTCCTTGACTGGCGCCTCAATGCCCACCTTCCATTCCAGTCCCCTGCCCTGCTGGACGACCGTCTCCATGGTCTGTGCCATCACCTCGGCAATCGTCAGATTCACCGTGACCGACACATCCATGCCATCGATCGTGATTGGATTCGGGATGACACGCACCGAGACCTTTTCCCCCGGTGCAAACACGAGATTGTCACACACTGGCACCAGGCGCAGGCAGTCCTTTGGATCTCGGCGCACCACGATTTTGCAGCCCTTGTCGGACACCGCGAAGGTCTGCTCTCCCCCCAGCACATCACGCAAGGAGAATCGAATGGGTTCCGGACCGATCTGCAGCACGACCGTCGCGGACAGCGTTCCGCGCACCGAGAAGCGCGCACCGTCGGTGAGGCCCGCAGTGAAGCAATCGACTCCAAAGGACCGAGGGCCAACGTCGAACACCCCCCGTTCGTCACGATCCATCAAGTACCCCTCCGCCTGGGTGATGGCGCCCTGCTCCACCGCCACCGTCCCCTTCCAGTTCCGTGCCCCGCCCCAGCCCCATTCGGCGACGATCGACATTGTCACTTCGGGCATATCCGCAGCCCGCGCACGGGTCACGAACAGACTGATCAAGCACAGTGGGGCAATGCAGAGATGTGTTCGTGTCATCGTAGTTCTCCAAAAGGGGTTGCAGCCAACGCCTACTGTACTCGCAGTTTGAATCTCGTCTTGAAACGGAATGGGATTATCGCGTCCATCGCTTTGCCTCCTCGATCATCGCATGCAGATTCTCCTCAGGCGTTTCGCGCCCGACTTGATCCCCAGTGCCGACGATGACGCGAGGATTGTCCCGGAACGCGGACAGGATCTCGCGGACTTCGCGGCGAGCATCGTCAGGGGTTCCTCGGATCAACGTTTCGACGGTGTGGACATTTCCGTTCATGGTCGTCCGGCCATCGAGCAGAGCGGCCACTTCCTCGAGTCCCGCGATCCCTTCCACATCGCCGCCCGGGGGACGTTCAAACGGGCAGACACAGTCTATGCCAATCTCTGCGAACTCCGCAACCGACTCCATGCACCGGCCATGAAAATGCACGTGCACGAGTCGGTCGTGGCGGTGGGCCTCGTCGCAGATCGCCTTGATGACGGGCTTGTCCCAACGCCGCCACATGGCAGGGCTGATGAGACTATTGCAGCTCCAACTACAGCCGATGAACAGACTTTCGAACGGGGTTTTCTCACAGATGGCGGCCGTCTTCCGCACCATGAACTCGATGTACCGTTTCTGTAGTGCTTCCAAGACGTCCGGCATGTCGTAGAAATCCATCACGGCCTGCTGAAGACCACCATCCCGCGCCCCACCGTAGTAGTCGAAGAACGGCACCCCGACCATGGCTTCGAGGAGGTAGCTGTCGCCCACCGACTCCCAAGTCCGGATCATGGCGTCCACCTGCATTTCGGACGGATCCGCGCCGAGCGTCACGCACTCGAATGCCGCCAGATCGGAGGCGGGGTTCTTGATGA
>JAGLDW010001604.1 GCA_023145395.1 Lentisphaeria bacterium
CCTTTTGGCGCGTCGGTGCTCGGCACCTGGTCTGATGGCAGCGTCAAGTGGCTGCTCTTGGACTTCGCGACAAGCATGGAAGCCAAGCAATCGGGCCGGTTTACGCTGGGTCTCACCGCAACAGCGCAAGCATCGGCGGGCATTTCGCTGACCGAAGAAGCGGCGCGTTATGTGATTGACACCGGTACGATGCGAGTCGATCTGAGTCGGATCAAGTATGGTTTTCTCGACAGTGTGTCGATTCAGCAGGCCGGCGGCTTTCATGCTGTCACCGCCGGACCGGGCGAGATGTTCATCGATCTCGACGACATGGCCCCGGGTCCACAGGATTCGGGTGTATACGAATACCCAGACTCTTGGAACCGAGGCATGGAGGGGGGGAACTGGCTTCGAGATTCACAGGCGTCCACTTCGACGCGGTATCTGGCATCGACGGCTGACTATGCGGTCGAGTTGATTCGCCACAATCCGGCCCACACGGTTTTCAAGCTCAGCGGCTGGCATCGGCAACAAGGCGGCAGCCGCGACTTCGGCAAATACTCGCTCTTTCTTCACTTCTATGCGGGTCAAAGCGTAATACGTGTGCTGCATACTTGGATCATGACCGGCGATCCAAAGCAGAACTTCGTGCGCAGAATGGCGATCGAGCTGCCGCTGGTCGAAGCCTCCGGACCGCGCGCCTACGCGTTTGGTGGGTCGTTTGAAACCCCCGGCGTACCCGTCCAACACAACACCGGTGACCCCGCGTACATACCCCTGCACAAGGGGCCGAGCCAAATCCATGAGGGGACGCTGCCCGCCGACGGGAGCGCGTCCATTTATTCGATAGGGCCCGACAAGTATTATCACAATGTGCCTCTGGGCGATGCGCCGCCAGTTGACTATACAGTCCTCGTGGACGACAACACGGTGGCGGAGGGCGTGTCCGCATCCGGATGGGGAAGCGTCTCAGGGGTCGCGATGGGCGTACGGGACTTCTGGCGAGAGCACCCCAAGGAAATCCAGTTCGACCATGGCACCATGGGGGCGTACATCTGGCCTGATCACGGCGCTAAGACACTCGACATGCGTCGACGCTACGACGAGGTGCGGGGCACCGTCGCCGATGGTTTTGGGACCGCCGCCCGCAGAGAGTTCAACAACCCCGGGTCGGCCGTCGGTGTTGCCAAGAGCACTGAACTCTTCTTCTACTTCCATGGCGGAGACACGCCAGGCTCCGTCGACAACCACTTTCGACGTTTTCAAGACCCGCTGCGCCCCTTTGTCTCCGGGGCACACAACGTCGCCACCGGTGCCTTCGGTCCGCTCACCGCATATGATCCACAGGCGCGGCCCCAGATTGAAAACTACCTGGACCTGATGATGGCTCGCATCATTCGATCACAAGAGGAGTACGGCTGGGTTGGCATGTACGACTACGGCGACTACCTGCCGGAGTTCGAGAAACAAAACTGGGAGCTCGACATCCCCTGGAATCCCAATCTCTTCACGAACTGGGGGTATGCAGGCTGGCTTCAGGAGGCCTACCGGTTTGGGCAATGGGCTTTCGTCCAATATTTTCGTTCTGGGCGCTATCGCTATTGGCGGGCCGCGGATACCTGGCTACGTCACACCCGCGACGTAGACTGCGTCTTTTGGGAGGAACCCGACGATGGGGATCGACCCACGGACAACCGCAGTGGCCAGCGTCTCGGCGGCGGTCACCGGCATGATCAACAACACTGGGGAACCTATATGGCCGGCTATGGCATCCCGTCGATTGCGGTAGTCCATCACTACTACATGACCGGTGATCCACGGGATTTGGACGCCATGAAAGACTACATCAGCTGGAACCAGGGAAGCGGCGAGTACTATGAACGTCATGGCGAGTACTCGGTGTTGTATATGGCAGAGGCGCTGGGCGATGCGGATGCGATGGCCTGGGCGACAAGCCATCAAGAGACTCCGAATTCCGGCTTTGGGCGCGGCACTTTCGACAGCGGCATGGGATTGATGATGCGAGATATTCAAACCGGAGGGGACGCGACGATTCGCGAGCGATTGCGCGCCTGGGCAGACCTCGACGAATCGACGGCCTCTTTCCTGAAAGCCTACCTTGAGAACGTCGAAGGGATGGGCACCTATACGGCGCGGCTACAAGAAGACTGGGACGCGTTCTTTCCGGCTGCAGCGGTTCAAAGCCGGCGCTATGAGCAATGGGCCGTTCGCGTACCCGCCGATCTGCGCGACGCGATGAGTCC
>JAGLDW010001605.1 GCA_023145395.1 Lentisphaeria bacterium
TACATCAGCCTCTCGCGCAGCTATCGACAAGGTCCACCTATTGCTCAGCTTATCAAGGAAGGGGTCTTCCATCCGCACATGCAGCAGATCATTGGTGACCGCGTGACTCACCTCTATGGCCATCAGGAAAGGGCGATCCGCAGCATCCGCGAGGGAAGAACCACGCTAGTATCCACGGGAACAGGTTCTGGTAAAACGGAGTGCTTCCTTTATCCAATCATCAGCCGCTGCCTAGATCTTCGAGATGCTGGTGAAGCGCCGGGAATCTCAGCTGTTCTCGTCTACCCCATGAACGCACTGGCCGAGGATCAGCTTGATCGTCTGCGTGGCCTGCTTGCCGGAAGCGGCATCTCGTTCGGTATGTACGTAGGCAAGACACCTCAGCTTGAGAGGCTCGTATCGGGGCATCGTCTTGACCCTGGCAGTACGCGAGCCGACTACGAAGCGGTGCTTCAACGTTATCGCCAGCAAGGGCGTGCGGACAGTGTTCATCCGGCAGAGGAGGTCTGCAGCCGCGAGGTCATGCGCACGGCAGGCCAGCAGCCGCGCATTCTGCTCACTAACGTCAAGCAACTGGAGCTATTGCTGACGCGCCAAACCGACATCGAGATGTTCGACAACTGTCGGTTGGATTTTCTCGTGTTCGATGAGGCTCACACATTTGGCGGTATCCAAGGCGCCGAGACCGCCTGTCTGATTCGCAGGCTTCGTGCGTTCTGCGGGCGATCAGAGCGTGACACAGTCTGCGTGGCGACATCGGCAACCATTGTCGATGCACGCGATCAGAATGCGGGCGCTCGATTCGCGTCCCGCTTTTTCGGGACACCAGTCGATCAGGTAGAAAGCGTTCACGAAGAGTATGAGGCCGATCCCTGGACTTCCGATCGCCGCACGCCAATTTCCCCGAGCACCAATCTCACCGAGTTGCTGACCGACACGCTGTCAGCAGTAGACCATGAAGAACCAGATGCCGAAATCCGGAGCGCTTATCAGCTGCTGACAGGGGAGATGCTATCGGATGGGGACTGGCGCGTCGCTCTGCATGATGCACTACTCGCCAACGAAACAGCCTTTGTGATCCGGTCCGCTCTCGAGAAGCCGAGATCTCTGATGCCATTGCTTGATGAGGTCGCGGGGATGTTGGCGCGACCGATCAGCGAGGAAGAGGTGCTTACTTATCTCGCGCTCGGAGCTGCCGCATTCAAGCAAGGGCGGCCCGTGTACCGTCCGGTGGTTCACGGCTACGTCCGTGGCATCCCCGGCGGTGTGGTGACATTCCCGAATGGACAGGACGTCAAGCTTTGGCTCAGTAGCGAGGAGGAACTCCATCAGGATTCAGATCGGCAGCTTTGGCGCGTTCCTGTACATACATGCACGACGTGCGGACAACACTACTACGTCGCATGGCTCCGCGACTTCGAGTTCACTGCTTCGGAGCCTGCGGGCGGGCAGCTAGCTGAGAACGGCTCTTCCTATTGGCAAGCACTGGACAAAGATCATGGTGGAAAGCGTACAGTCCTGCTCGATCAGGTCA
>JAGLDW010001606.1 GCA_023145395.1 Lentisphaeria bacterium
CGCGCTCAGGCTTCCGGGCCAGATACGCATCCAGGAGTTCCTTTGGTGGAGCCGAAGTCGATGCGGACGTGCGTTCTGGCTCCGGCCCATGGTCGATCAGCACGGCCGTGTCGAGAACTGTGGCGGGCGTGCCAAAGCGCATGTGGATGAGCTCTAACGCCTCGAGAAGTGTAAGTCCTGACAGGTTCAGGTCACCCTCGATTCGACGAACCGGTGCATCCGGCTCAGAGAGCGTTTCTCCGGCCAATACAAGGTTCGTTGCCGTGCTGCCCGGTGCTCGTCGGCGCAGGTACGTCCGCAGGTCGCCCACAACCTGTCGGAGAGTTGGATCGTGGAAAGACAGATCCTTGACCAAAATGCCACTCAACTGAGACCGCATGCGTTCCTGACCAGGGCCTTCCCCCTCCGCTGCCTCCTCCGTTTGCCACTCGCAGAGACCGGTTACCCCTCCCGGATTAATCAGGTCCCATTTCACCCGCAGTTGATACAGAGACTTCTGGTTCCCTTGTCCCCCAGAACCGGGCAAGGTCAAGCTCAGCCCCCCCCCACGAACCAGAAGCACAGCCCCCTTCGTCTCCGCAATGGGGGCCCCCTCTGCATCGCCCCAGAGCCTGCACGCCAGTTCGCACTCCATCGTGTCACAGAACGGGCCCCACGCCGGTGTCGCCGCGATCTCGATCTGTCTGACGCCGGATCCCTCCGGGTCCGCAAACTGCTGCCGAAGCAAATGAGTCTCCCCTGGGAGCCCGATAAGCTCAGGCAACTCAAGGTGCAGAGTCGCTTGGCGCGGGGACGTGAGACCTCGGTCCGCGTCTCTACACAGCCGGGCTTGGAGAGAGATATTCCGGAGTTCAGTCGTGCTCACACCGGTCATTACCTTGGTGAACAGCCAGAGGTCCGGAGGAGAACCGTGGAGCACGAGCATTCCAGTTAATGCAAAAAATGCGGCTTTGAGCGGCAGTCCGAGGTAGTTGTCGAACAGGGAATCGATGCTGACTCCTAAGCCCTCCCCCAAGCGCCAGGGTCTGTCCCCGTCGCACAGACCCGAGAGGCTCTCGCCCGGTGGAAGCCCAAG
>JAGLDW010001607.1 GCA_023145395.1 Lentisphaeria bacterium
TGAGCGACTCCATCGCCTCCAGACCGGCGGCGCCGAAAGAGAACGAGGCCGTGTAGCCGACCGTTTCGGGGATGACCTGTCTGTAGTTGGGGTAGATCCCCTCCGGGCATTTGCAGGAGTAGATCAGCTCCCCGGTGTCGATCACCAGGGTCTGGCAGTCGTTCTCGTCGTCGTGGACGCCGATTCGGCCGTTGGCCTCTTCGGGGATGCGCTTGAGCAGCATGCGCGTGAGCGGGAGGATGGCGTCGCCGGGCAGCGGGAAGTCCGCCAGCGGGCGGATCGTCAGACGCCGACCGTCGGTGGCCACAAGCGCCTGGCGCTCGGGGTCGGCGTAGACGCTGTTGATGACCACGCGGGCGGGGTCGGAGGAGGCCGCGAAGGCCGTCGCCCGGAAGACGCGCAGAAACGCGCCCAGATCGCACTCCGCAAGCTCCGCGTCCACGGAGGTCTCCGGAAACTCCGACGCCGGCATGGTGGCGATGGTGCGGGAGAAGGAGTGGTCGCCGCCCGACACGGTGCAGAGGACCGAGTCGTCCGCAACGCTCTTGAAAGTGACCGTGCCGCCGGTGGGCATGGATTTGAGCGACTTGAGCTCGGAGACGGGAAGAAGGAACCGCACTGGATCCCCGTCCGACGCGCCCGCGATCCGCGTGGTCAGCGTCTGCTCCAGGTCGGTGGCGGTGACGCGGACCGAGCCGTCCTCGCCGCTCTCGAACAGAACATGTCCCAGAACCGGGATTCTGCACTTGCGCGGAAGAATCGCGCTGATGTCGGCGATGATCCGAAGCGCCTGTTGTTTTGTCAGTGTGACTGCCATCTCTGTCTTCTCCTTGAGTTCATGGGTTGGGTTCGCTTGGGAGTTTTCTTGTGGGGGGACTTCTCCCCGGGAAAAGACAAGCCCCCCTCCCGCCGGGTGGACGGGAGAGGGGCTTGTGGGTGTCTTGTGCGGAACCGTGTGAAAATCGCGAAAACGAGTCGGAACGCATCTTCGGACGGATTGGTGTCTAATTGTCCCGTAAAAGCGGGGATTTCTGTGCGAAAAAGGACCGCTGACACGCTCCCCGCACACCTACCCGGGACCCCTTTTTTCGATGCTTCAAGGGGGGTATCGGCATCTCTGTGATCCGGGGGGAAAGAGGTGAGTTGACGCCTCGTCATAGAAATGATATATGGATCAGATTCCACGATCTGCACTGCTGGGTCGAAATTGAGAGGGGTCTCTCGTGCCGTTACTCTGCGCGCATCCGCACACGTCTGTTTCTTGCCCCACATGACCCGAACGGCCATATTGCCGGACGAGCGGTGCCGGGGCACGAGCGTTGCTGGAGGAATGCCATAGTTGGGGATAATCGATCTCTTCGGCCGGAGTCAGAATGCTGGCAATTCTCACACCCAAAGAACCGTTGATGGAATGGGCAAGAACCATCCTCGGCGAGGACGAATCCCTGGATGAGTACGATGACCGGGTCGCCCCAATGGGACAGGCCTTGGGGGTGCACGTAGAGGCTTGGGAAACTGACGCGATGGCGCAGCGCGAGCACGCGGTCTGGTTTGCCGATATCCTCGAGAGGGTCTGCCTGGATCATCGCCGCTGGCCCGACCTCAACTACGAGACATTCTGTGAATGGGTGGATGTTTCATTCGACTTTTTTGGTGGGGACGTGGATCTAGACGTCGTGCGACGGCAGTCTCCGGGGGAGCTGAAACGGGAAACGCTGTTGGACTGGCGGAACGCTGAGAACACTCGCCGAGTGGGTATTACCAGGGACGAAGACGGGGTGATTAGGGTAATCCGTGGCCACTGGTCCATTTCCCAGTGGGATGACGCGACGATGCACTTCGTAGACTCACTGGATCGCGCCATGGATCTGGCCAGGATTCTGGTCAAGAAAACTGAGGGGGAGGACGGTCAAGGTCGACGGGTGTAGCGAGGAGCCCACGATGGGAGAGTTCCCATTCCCATCATTCACTCCGATCTGACACGTCATTCAGCCCCTTGGCCAGCCATCCCGCCACCCAAATTCTACTGCCAGTCACCTGTTCCCACGGCTGTCCCATATCTTCGATAACGATACGCAGGAAACGCGGGTTCCGACACAGGCGATCCATCAGTGCGGCAGACCCTCAACCGCCGTCGTGTGCCTCCCTTTTCCTTCCCTCATGCGGCAAGTTCACCACAGTGCCGTCGTTTCTGAGCTGGAACGTGTCAAAATCATCGGCAATCCAGAAGTTACTGGCATAGTGGGCCTGTGCTTCTTGCTCAAGGTCGGTTAGGGCGTCTCCATTGCGCCCCGGCTCTGAGACGTAGCGCTGGCTAACGTGGGTGAGAATCAAACTTGGGACCCCGGCCCGTGCCGCAACACGGGCGACAGATGCAGCTGTGCTGTGACCCCAAAGCAGAACCTTGCCAGCAGCAAATGCCTCAGTGTATGTACTCTCGTGGATGAGGAGATCGGTCCCGGAGAGATGTGGCAGAAGCAGATCCGGGCTGGCGTTGTCTCCTGCAATGACAACCTTTCTGCCTTGGACACGATCTGTCGCGAAGTCCTTGCCATCGAAACTGCGTCCATCCGCCAGAGAGATGCTCCTACCGGCTTTGAGTTGCCCGAAGAACGGACCTTCCGGAATGCCTGCGGATCGTGCCTTCGCCACATTGAATGCGCCGGGACGGTCACCTTCCTTGAGCACATATTCGAATGACGTGACCCCATGCTTCAGTGGCACGGCTTCCACTTTGAGATACGGCGTATCGAGAATGGATCCTCCACTATCGCCTATCTCAGAAATCTCAATAGGATAGGGAAGAGGTGTATCGGTCACGTTGAGCGCGCTCAGCAGGAAATCTTGCAGTCCCGCCGGACCGAATATCTGCAATGGCCTGACAACACCAACCAGACCGCGCGCACTCAGGAGTCCGGGCAGACCGAAACAATGGTCGCCATGTAAGTGTGTGATGAATACATGATCAAGCTGAGTGGCCGCCAACGGACAGCGCAGGAGCTGATGTTGTGTCCCTTCGCCGCAGTCAAAAAGCATCCACCGCTTCGATTGGCCAAGTTGCACGCCAAGCCCGGACACATTGCGTCGCAGGCTGGGCCGTGCCGCTGCGGTGCCCAGGAAGGTGAATATCATGCCTAATCCCGGACTAGGTTCACTGTCGCACGTGTCAACAGCGTCCGACCGAGCAAGGTCGTAGACCGTGACCGACACGCCTCGCGCCAGGAGTTGCCCCTGGATAAGTTCCTCGACGCGGTCCCACTCCCCGCCTGCGAGCCCACATGCGATCCTCGGCATGTGGACGGATGCGCCAACCCTCTCTGCATGGGCTGCGACCTCTGCCAACCCCTCCTCAATCGCATCATATCTCACGGGAGGGTCTTGCTTCGTTCCCCGAATCCCGTGCTGCCCAACAAGATTCGCAACCCATAGGTCACTTTCGACCTCGACCAGCTGGACTGCCCCCAGCGAGAAACCGCTCGTTCCTCGATCGGCATGCCACTCTCGGAAAGCTGCTTCAGGTTCCGGCCAGCACCGGGAGATTGCCATCACGAACCCCTTACCCCAGCATCCGATGTCATTGCAGACGTGAACGATGATTTTGGGACCTGGACCAACCGGTCGTGTAGCATCACCAATGAGATATCGAACAACTGCCATCTGGACCCGCCCTTTTCATGATCCCGGCTCAGCCGCCTGTTGAAATCAGGTAGTG
>JAGLDW010001608.1 GCA_023145395.1 Lentisphaeria bacterium
GCTGGGGACATCGGCCCTCCAGGATTTTCGCTGTGCGCGGTGAGTGCGGCCGCTGGGGACATTGCCCCTACAGCGAAATCTCCCCGGTCAGGTCGCCGGGAGCGGTCGAGATCATCCAGGACGACGCCTTTGGCACGACAAAGGATTCGCGGACAAAGCCCCGGTTCGCGACCTGCCTGAGTTCCCACTCGATGTGATCATCGTAGACGCGGAAGACACGGTAGGCATTGGGCCATTCGCAGAACGCGGGATTGATCAGGTGCCGCTGCTCCCCCCGAACATTGGCTTCGTTCCAATGGGTGTGCCCGCACAGGGCGGCAACCACATTTGGCGCCTTCTCCAGCGCAGCGAGCACGTCGCTTCCCATGTTCAGCTTGCGCAGTTTGTAGCCACAGGACGAAATTCCCCCCCGGTTGTGGAGAGGGTAGTGCCAAATAAACACCGTGGGCGTCTGCTTGTCGGCGGCGAGGGTGTCCCGGAGCCATTGCACCTGTTCGGGCTTGACCCCAATGCCCCCGTAATTGCCGCGGTCGTAGTGGTCCACAAAGGTGCCATCTTTCGATTTCCAGTGGGAACCATCCAACACGATGAAGCGGAGATGTTCCTTGTTGAGCACATAGTCGGTTCGCCCCCCGGGAAACAGATCCGGGCAAAGCTCCAACACATCCGGTCGAGACGAGGCATGGTAGGCATCGTGGTTTCCGATACACCCGTATATGGGCAGCCCAACATCCCGGCACGCCTTTCTCAGAGCCTCAAACTGCTCCCGCGTGGCACCGTCGGTCATGTCCCCGGCAAGGAACGCATAGGCCATCCCCTCGTCCCGCAGAGAGGCCAGACTGGTGGCAAGTTGCGCGCAGGATGGTTCATTCAGTTTGGCGTTCATCCAGATGGAACGCCCCGAACCAAGATGCGTGTCCGAGAGAAGCGCAAACTGATGGGACGGAGTGCGAACGGGCGCGGCCGATGCATGCAGTTCCAAGCGCCTGAACGTCCCGCCTCCCCGGAAATGAGGTGCTGCGACAAAGAGATAGTGACGCCCCTCCGGCATGAGCCACTTGACCAATTGAACTTTGTCCGGCGGGCGCGTGCCGAAGCATTCCGGCGCGGGGCCGGTCAGAGCGTTTCCCACTCCCTGCCAGGGAGCGGCCGCAACCATGGGCGTGCCGATCACCGTCGAGTCGCACAACACGGTGGCTCGAAGACCAGGACGCAGATCGCCATCCGGCTCCAAGACGAGCGAGCCGGTCACGGCCATGGCTCGGGGGGCATCCACTGCAAAGACCAGCAGACCGTCCGGTGGAAGCAACACGGACGTGTCAACAGGTGTCTGCGCCTCGAAACACTCGAATCCGAAAGCGAGAGCGCCAGCCTGTGCGTCAAGCACAAGCTTCGATCCGGGACGCAGGGTCGTGGCGTGTTTGTCGGCTTGTCCACGCAACGACTTCAGGACAAGAGGGTAGGCTTCGATCGGTGGCGTCGGCAAATGCGTCTCACGCAGCACCACGTCATCGAAGCAGCTTTCGCCCGTGCACGTCATGGCCAGCATGACATCGTGATCCGTGTTGTGTCCCTTCTTGCCTCGCACCGTCCCGGTCAACTTCACCCACTCCCCAGCTTTGCCGCCGGACGCCTGGCCCTTGGTATACCGACGCTTTCCGTCACTGGCCGAGATGTACAGGCGCGCAGTCCCGATCGCACCAGCGTAGACCCAGGCGGAAAACTCGTAGTCCTTCTCTGGACTCAGCAGACCATCGAGCCGAAAATAGGCGCCGCCGGAGCCCTTGCCCGGCGTGGGCGTGACCCGCAAGCTGCGTTTGCCGGTGTGGGCCTTGCCAGAGTCGGCGGCATACGTGGCCTGATAGGTGTGGAAATCGGGGATCTCGCCCTCGAATCCCTCGGAGACAATCGTCTTTGCGCTGTGCGTGTCTTTCCTCATATCTCCACCTTGGCAGAGCAGAGGAAGCACACCGTTCGAAAGTCCCGCCAACCCGACCGTGCCCGCGATTCCCCGAGTGAATGTCCGCCTGTCCATTGACCATTTTCTCCACGTAAATCCACTTCATGTCGCACTTTGAAGCTGCTTTCGTGTCAGTGTTCCGCGACCCAAATGTCGGATGCATCATCGGGTCTCGATCCTCCGACAATGCGCTCTTTGGTGCCAACCATGACCAAGTGGGCGCTGGAGAGATCGGCCAGGCCCATGCCCTGGCAGCGGAAGGCCCAGATCTGCTGGATACCCACGGCCATGCGGTGACGTAGATCGTAGTCCTGCTCCAGGAATGCGGGATCCATCACTAGATAAAGCACCGCGTTGCCCTTCTGCCTCCTGGCACTGATCCGGGTGGCGATTCGGCCACCCACCCGTCGGTGCTGCATCTCCAGCCATTTCCCGAATGCCTGCAGGGCGGG
>JAGLDW010001609.1 GCA_023145395.1 Lentisphaeria bacterium
CCGCCTTTTCCGCAGCCCTGATTTTCTTTTCGATGAGTCGGTCCACCCGTTTCTGCACATCCCGCATGGCCATCTGCCGGGCCGCCTCGCGCGGAAACAACGCCAATGTGTCCCGCCGACTCACGCGATGAATGGGCAACACCAGTTTCCCGTGCTGCGTGCCCAAGGTGATCCGGCCAGACGCGAACTTCTCCAAACGCCCCTTCATCTCTCCGCCTGCACGCATGCGCACCCGATAGACGCGCCCGATTTGCGGTTTTGGCGCCTGCTTCAACCGTTTGGCCAGCAAGTCCTCGAAGCATGCCTGCAACCCCTCCCGCTCCGAGGTGCTCAACACCACCCGGTAGCGCCGCCGCTTGTCTTTCCGCGACTCCTTGGTCTTCGTGTCCTTCTTGTCCCGGGGCTTGTCTTCCGTCGAATTGGTCAATTCGATCACCTTCGCGATCAGCTGAGGCGTCGCGTCACTGGGATCCTTCGGGTTCAGCTTTCGCTGCTCCTCGAACTCGTCGGGAAGAAGGTCCAGATCCGCGTCAGGATAGGACAGCGTGGCGATGTCGTCGAGACATCCGGCCCCCCGAGTCATGAAGGCTCGGAACTCATACAGTTCGGCGTCCGGGTGCAGCGTGCGGATGTCGGCAAGCAGGTTGCGGCGGATGGTGATCCAGGAGCCGCCGTTGGCCGCGTCACCCAGGCCGAGAACGGGGTCAAGGTTGGAACTGGAGACAGCGGTACCAGGGACGTACCGGATGTAGATCATGCCCACGCTGGTGTTGCAGACGGCGTAGAATAGGAAGCTGCCTGTCAGGCGCATTCGCCATTCCAGCATGGGATGGTTCGTCTCGTAGGGTGAGAGCATGAACCGGTACCTCGTGCTGTAGTTCGCCTGAAGCTCGATCACCCGGTTGCCCGGGTCGTCAGGGTCAACCACATTAACGGCTTGCCTCGGTGGGTCATTGTCGATCAGATCCCAGCCGACGGTGGTGCCATCCTCCGCATCCTCCACCACGCGTTTCTCATAGCGGTGCCCTTTACCCTCAAGTGCGAGTGACGACGAGTCCATGCCAACGACTTTCTTGCCTCGGTCTTTTCCCGCGCCCTTCTTTGACTTGTCTTTCGTCTTGGCCTCGACCACGTCCAGAACACTGCCCTCAACTGAATCCGTCAACTTGATCACTTTCTCGATCAAGCGAGAAGTCGCGTCACTCGGATCCTTCGGGTTCATCCTCCGCCGCTCCTCGAAGTGGTCGGGCAGCAGATCGTGGTCCGTATCCTTGTAGTCGTACACACGAATGTCGTCGATGTATCCCATTCCGCGGAACTTCACCCCCAATATCGCGACAAGCTTGATGAGCGGCTGTGCCGTTCGCAAGTCCTGCAACACGTCCCGGCGCACGGTGACCCACTCCTCCTGGTAGTCGGGAATGTCCAGGGCGAGGACCGGCTCTTTCCCCAGCACCTTCGGAGGAGCGTTGCCCGGCGTGTACCTGACGTGCAGCACGCCCATGTTGGTCTCGCACACGACGTAATGATAGAAGTTCTCGTACATCCGCATCCGCCACTGGATGATCGAGCTTCCTTTGTGGGTCTTTGGGAACGTGAATTCATAGGCGGTTTCAGAACCGCTAAGCAACTGGATCGCGCGGTTCTTCCTGTCGTCGGGATCCTTTGCATTGCGGAACTTGCCGGGAGGATCATCGTCC
>JAGLDW010000161.1 GCA_023145395.1 Lentisphaeria bacterium
GTCGATCACGTGGCGGATCACATCACAACCGTGGGAGTCGAGTCGATTCGACGTTTTGGCTGCCAGGACACGGGCATCGCCATCTACGATGACTGTGCCGCCAACTGGGGACCGTTCGTCAGTCCCGACACCTACGAACAAATCTTCCTGCCCGCCTTGCGCCGCATGATCAGCGCCTACAAGGCTGCGGGCGCCGCCAAGGTGATGTTTCACTCCGACGGCAATGTGGCGCCGCTGCTCGACATGTGGGTGGACGCCGGCATCGACGCCATCAACCCGATCGAGTTCCGTCTCGGCATGGATCCGGTGCAGATGCGCAAGCAGTACGGCAACCGCCTGGTCTGCGTCGGAGGCGTGTGCAACACCGAAATTTTGCCGCGTGGCGACCGCGCGGAGTTACGCAACCACGTGCAGCATCTGTTCGAGGCGGCCACCGGCGGTGGTTTCATCATCGGCACCGCCTCCATCAGCGGCGATGTGAGCGCCGCCACCTTCGAGTATCTCGTCGAACTGCTCGACGAACTCGACCCCTGCCAGTGAGAATGGCAAGAAGAGCAGAATCATTTGAGGAAGGAACGGGACGAGAAAAGGGGAGAGAGGGCAAAATCATGGATGGCAAAATCATTTGAGGAAGGAGAGATGAGCATGCCGGTTGAGTGCTCTTTGCCATTGCACCTGCTTGGTCAGGAGGAGTTTCACACGATCGACAAGATTGTGATGGGACTGGCCTTTGACATCCATAATGATTTGGGTCGTTTCTTGGACGAGCGCATCTACCAAGACGAGCTTGCACACCGATGTCGAGGGGCCGGTCTGAATCCGCTGCGAGAGGTCGGCATGCGCATAGCGTACGGCGACTTCGTCAAGAACTACTTCATGGATTTGGTTGTGGCGGACGGGGTGATCTATGAACTGAAAGCATGCGAATGCTTGACTAGCGCACACGAGAGACAGCTTATCAACTACCTACTTCTGACCGGGCAGCAGCACGGCAAGCTCATCAATTTCCGACCGGGTTCCGTCGAGACAAGATTCGTATCGACGAAGCTGACTCTTGCCAAACGACGTGTGTTTGAGATGGATGCCACCAACTGGCAAGAAACGGGTTCGGAGAGTGAAAGACTACTGAACGAAACCACCGCATTGCACATGTCAGCTAGCACTCGACATGTCAAGACGTACGAAAGACATATACGCCGCCTTCTTCATCACACCCGGCTCAATGCCATCCAGTGGATCAACTTCGACAAGAACCACATAACGTTCCACACAATCACACGGCAATCATGATTCCTCTTGCCCCTTCATCGTCAATGCATCCCCGTCCCAATGATTTTGCCATCCATGATTTTGCCATCTACCTCCCCCACCTCGGCCATGATTCTGCGGACTCGTTAAAGTATTGTCACAGACCCAGACCAATAGGAATGAAAAAATGACTGCATACAACAGACAGGTCCGCGTGGGTTTCATCGGGGCGGGAGGCTTCATCAGCGCCCATCATCTGCTGACCGTCCGCGACAGTGGGATCATGGAGATCCGGGCGATTGCGGACATTGACGAGGCACGCCTGGCCAAACATGCTGCCAACATGCCAATCGGCTACACGACGACCGACTACAAGAAGCTGCTCGCCGACCCCGAGATCGACCTGATCGTCATCGGCACCAAGCAGGATCTGCACGCCCAATTCATCGTCGAGAGTCTTGATGCCGGCAAGTGGGTGCTCTGCGAGAAACCCATGGCGGAGACGGCGGCGGAAACCCAGGCTGTGCTGACGGCGGAGGCGCGCAACCCCGGCCGATTGGCCATCGGCTTCAACCGCCGTTTCGCTCCAGCCTACGCCGACGCCAAACGTCTGCTGCGGGATGTCCCGCGTCCCTGGTACATCAACTACCGGCTGATGTATCCCAACCCCGGCAAGCGCAAGGGATTCTATGCCGATCAGCCACGCATGCTGTACGAAGGCTGTCATATCCTGGACTTGGCATGCTGGCTCCTGGACGAGCGGCCGCGACGAGTTTTCATGACCGGAGATCCCTTCCTGAACAACTGCTGCATTCTCGACTACCCCGATGGTTCGCAGCTTTCGTTCCTATGCGGTTCCATGGGCTCCGTCTGCCTCTGGAAGGAATACATGGAGGTTTTCGGCGGCTGGACGGGGATCACAGTCAGCGACTTTGTCGATATGCGGGTCCGCGGGTTTCCCGGCGAACGCGACCGTGTATACGCCCCCTACATGGGGGAGCACGCGAAGGAGATCCAGCGCTTCGGATTCGATTTCTACGAGCAGTACAAAGTCCATGCCTTCCAGCAGACCAACCCGGGATATGCAGAGGCCTACGGCATGGACTTGGTTCCTGTGCAGCGACCCGTGGCGGCGCCATTTGACGTGACGGACTACAAGCACGAGACTCCCGATCTGTGGGGATTCACACCCGACAAGGGCTGGATCCCCGCAGTCGAGCATTTTGCCCAATGCTTTTTGGACGGAACCACGCCGGACAACGCGGACGGCAAGGCAGGCGCCCTGGCCACCGACCTGGCACTGGCGCTGCTCGAATCGCTGGAGTCCGGACAAGCCGTGGAGACAGAAACGTGAAGCGACAGATCCGAGTGTTCCTTGTTGCCTGCCTGATGACGACAGGTGCGATGACACAAGCCGCAGAGAAGGAGCAACAGGTGCAGACAGCCGAGGTTCAACTGGTCAAGGGAAAGGACATTCTCCTTCGTTTCAACCATCCTGCCGGACAGCGTCAGGCGTTTCTCGCGCTGGAAGCCCGGATGGAGATGCCTCCGCACACGTGGCGTGGGGGGTTCATGCCCTGCGTGGACTACATCGTCAACGGGAAAAAGCTGGTCGATCTGGATCGACTGGTCAGTTTTCACGATGCTGGCGACGTGCCGGTAGTTGGCGGAGGATCCAGCTGCTGGCGTGGCGCCTGCGGCAACTGGCGCGTAGTCTATAGCCCGGACTGGGGACCGGTCCCCCGGGGAAGCACAATACCAGTCGAACTCGGCGACACCCCGTACCTGCACGTGTTCGATATCAGTGATCTGGTGCGACCAGGTGGCGAGAACGAAGTGCGCATCCGCCACGACATTCCGAATTGGGACATGGTGACAGCCGCGTTTCGCAACGTGAGAATTCTGTCATCCTACGAGAGACCGAAACCGTTGCCGGGCTTCCGCGACGTGCCCGACTTGGGCGAAAAGCCCGTACTTCCGCAGCGCGATTTCCGCGTGGACTACTCGGCGGAGATGGGGGGCGGCGGGGCGATCATCGTGCAAGTCGCCGGCGACCGCTATGTGGTTGCCTCGAAGTTCTCCTGTCCAAACCGAGGATTGAATCGACTGGAGGCACAGCCAGCGGATGGTGCCAAGTGGCCAGTTGCACGCAAGAACAACGAGTGCCTGACGGCTGAGTGCGACGCATACCGGCTTGACCGCCAGCTTCTCTTGCACGAAGACCGCATCGAGGTCCGCGACACGCTCACCAACCTCACCGACAAGGTACTCGGAGTGCGCTTGGGGCATGAGATCCGGATCGCGAATGGCGAACTGACGAAAACCTACATGGGCGGCCTGATCATACCCGGGAAGGTGGGGAGGGCCGGACTCGGAATCCACACCGCCGAGAACCCGACTGTCTATGTCTGCCGACAGAATTCGGGGCTTGCTCTGCTGCCGCGAGACAACGTGTTCCGGGCGCACGTCAGCTTGGAGCTGCGAGATGGCGCCCACGGCATTCACGACAGATTCTTCGCCCTGGCGCCGCATGCGTCGCACACGGTGCGCTGGGAGATCTACCCGACGGCGCGCCCGTACTACTACGATTTCATCAACGCCGCCCGCCGGGCACTCAAGGCCAACTACGTCATCGACGGGAACATGGCCTTCGCGCACGGTCAGCAAGGCAACATGCAGCACGGCTATGCTGTCGATCGCCGGGCAGTTACCGAAGACGGACTCCGCCGTTTCGTCCACTGCAACAACCTCAAGTACGCAAGCCCCCTAACCATCTTCAGGGTGGATGAAGCTGGCAACCGCGTCTCCACATCAGGCCCAACGTCATGCACGCATGGGACGGGCTTCATGGCCGATCTCGGCCGCTGGAACAGGCATTGGCTCGACAAGTTGATCGCCACCTATCGACGGCTTCACCCCAAGGTCAGGCTCGTTGTCTACATTGACCCGTATCTCACCTCCGAGCCCGGGGCGGCCGAGAAGTACGCCGACAGTGTTGCAACCCATGCGGACGGTTCCCCGCAGCTCTACACCGGCGACCGCCTAAGCGTCATGTACCCCACACTAACCAACTCATACGGCAAGGAGCTTGGACGCTTCTTCGACTATCTCCTTGAGCACGCGGACGGTTTCTTCATGGACGAGTCGACGCTCTACGAAAATGTGAAATCCGGCTCGTTTAGCTACCGCGACGATATCTGGGACGAGCACACGTGCCTCATGAATCTCGGTTCGGGGCTCAGCGAGGAGGGCGCCACCTATGTCGTCAAGCGCAAAGTGACATCCTCGGCCCTCTACACCCTGCCGTTTCGGCTCAAGCAGCTCCGAAAGGCCAAGGCGATGGGCAAAGCCGTGTGGATGAACGGCGCGCCCGTCGCCGAGGAGGAGTGCGCGCTTCAGTCCTATCGCTTTTCCGAGGTGCATTCGAATGAAGGCCCCGCCTACAGCCATCTCACCTCGCCCCTCTCCCTGGCGAACGACCACATGGAGTTGACCGAGAGAGATATCGGCCGCTCCATCCGCACGAAACTGCTCTATGGGGGGCTCTACCTGACCTACGCAATCAAGTACGAGACCGATGGCAACATGCTGCAGGACATCTACCCCATTCATCCCGTCGAACTGCACTGCGGATATGTC
>JAGLDW010001610.1 GCA_023145395.1 Lentisphaeria bacterium
GCGTGATATGTCCCTGCGGCTGAAGATCACCATCGTGTTTATCGTGATCGTCATGGCTGGAACGGCTCTCTCGATTGCTATCGGCTCGCGCATTGTTACCGACGCGATGCAGGGGGAGGCGCGGGCACGTGTACGCACTGGGCTTGTTACAGCAAGGATGATCTACGATCTTCGCCAGAGCCGAGTGCGTCGATCGGTGAAGTGTTGTGGTCGTTCCGAGCGCTTGTTTCGGGCGGTGGGCAGTGGCACACGTGCCAGGCTTCTGGCCACGTTAGAGATGTTGCTGGGCAAGCAAAACTCGCTCGATTTCGTTGGCGTTGTGGACGGGCAGGGCCAGCGAGTGACCGCCTTGGGAAAGAGGGCCAGCAAAATAACACAGGAATCTTTGGACCGAGTGCTTCGGGGGCTTGGGGCTGTGGATCACTCTGTAAGCACCGAGATCTTGGGGGCCGACAGCCTAGGGCAGGAGAAAGCAGCACTTGTCCAGGGGACTGGTGTTTCGATAGGCGCGCTGCCCGAGACGCGGTCAGGGCAGGGGGATTCGTTGGATCGCAGCCTTGTCTTCTTTTGCGTGGAACCCATCAAAACAGAACGAGGTGTCGTGGGGCGGGTCTACGGTGGAATGCTGATCAATGGCAGCAAATCACTGGTAAACCAGGCGCGAGATGTGGTCTTCGGCGCCAACTCTCAGGCGGAACGCAAGACGGGGATGGTCTCCATTTTTCTCGGAGACGTGGGGGTTTCCAGCGCTGCGATGACGCAAGCAGACTCCACCTTGGGCGCCCGGGTCTCGCGAGAGGTGGCCAAGACAGTGCTGGAGCAGAGGCAACCTTGGCTGGGTCGCGAGCTCGTGGGCGATTCTTGGTTGGTTAGGGCATACGAGCCGATCTACAACAGCCAGCGACACGTGGTCGGGATGCTTCAGGTCGGGGTTCGGGAAGCGCGCTATCTTCAGGTGCGAACGAGGATGATGCTCTTGTTTCTCGTCGTGGCTTCGATTGGTTTGCTGATCCTACTCGGCCTCATCTACGTGATTGTCCGCACGATGATGCGCCCCCTCGAGGAGATGGTGGCGGCTACCGAGATGATCGCGGATGGAGAGCTTGATCACCTGGTACATGTCACGGCCCACGACGAGATTGGTGCCCTCGGCACAGCCTTCAACGCGATGGTGGGCAGTCTCAAGCGGGCTCGTGAAGAACTCGAGCAATGGACACAGACCCTCGAGCAGCGGGTCATCGAGCGCAGCGAAAAGCTCGCGCAAATACAAGCCAGGATGTCCCAGGCCCAGAAGCTGGCGTCTTTGGGTCGTATGGCGGCCGGTGTAGCTCACGAGATCAACAATCCCTTGGGAGGGATCCTTACCTTTGCGGCGCTCGGTCAAGATGATTTGCCCGACGAACATCCGCAGCATCGGAACTTCGAGATCATCTACCAGCAGACCCTGCGTTGCCGGGAGATAGTCAAAGGCCTGCTGGAGTTTTCTCGTAATTCCGATGCGAACCCGGTGCCAACCAACCTTAACGAGATAGTAGAAAGGACCCTTGTCCTTCTGGAGCGGCAAGCGCTCTTTCATAACATCCGGGCGGTTACCACTCTGGGAGCCGACTTGCCCGATGTTCTCATCGATCCCGGCCAGCTACAGGAGGTGGCGCTGAATCTGATCATCAACGCTGTCGACGCGATGGAAGGAGACGGGGAACTCCAGGTCCGAACGGCGTGTGACTCCGAGCGCGGCGTGGTTCTACTTGAGGTGATAGATAGCGGCAAAGGAATTTCCGCCGAGATGCTGCCGATGATCTTTGAGCCATTCTTTACGAGCAAGGAGGTGGGTCAGGGAACGGGTCTGGGTCTGTCTATTGTTCACGGTATCGTGACCCGGGCCGGGGGGCAGATCGATGTGGTCAGTTCACCGGCCGGAAGCCATTTCACGGTTAGCTGTCCGCCGGTGGTCTGTGGGCAAGAGGAAGAGGGGAGTGATGCCTCAGGCTAGAGCGTCGGTGTTATCGTTGGAACGAATGGGGTCGCGATGATGGGGGACTCTTATTGTTGTTTCAGAGGCTGCCTTCACTGCTTGTCATGATCTTCCGGTTTCGCTCGGATCTTATGCTTGCGCATTAGCGCGTGGAAGTTTGGGCGTAGTAGGCCCGTTTCGCGTGCGGCGCGGCTCACATTCCAGTCGTTGCGCCGAAGCGCTGCGACGACGAACGCATATTCGATGTCGACGAACATGCGTTCACGTAGGGCCCGCTTCATTGCTTTCAGCTCCACGTTGGTGCGGGGGATCTCCACGGCGGGGGGGCTAGAGGGGCGAATCATGTGGTCGGGAAGATGTTCCACGCGAATCGTGTTTTCTTCCACCATGATCATAAGGCGATCGACGAGGTTCTTGAGCTCTCGGACGTTGCCGGGCCAACTGTAGTGCTGGAGTAGCTCGAGTGCCGCGGACGAAAATCGTTGTGGGCCGATACCTTTTGGTTTTGTGCGAATCCGTGCGTGCAGGAAATGCTCTATCAGAGTGACGATGTCGGTCGGTCGATCTCGCAGCGGTGGAAGTTCAATGGGGACCACGTTGAGCCGGAAGAAGAGATCTGAACGGAAGGTGCCTTCTGCTACCATTTGCTCGAGCTTTCGATTAGTTGCAGTGACCAGGCGAAATTGAACCCGTTTGACCGTGACCCCGCCCACTGGCCGGAACTCGCCGGATTCCAAGAAGCGCAAGAGCTTTCCTTGGGTCTCCAGGGTGAGGTTGCAGACCTCGTCGAGAAACAAGGTTCCCTGGTGGGCGATTTCGAAGAGACCGGGTTTGGCCGAGAGGGCACCGCTGAATGAGCCCTTGACGTGACCGAAGAGTTCGCTCTCGAGCA
>JAGLDW010001611.1 GCA_023145395.1 Lentisphaeria bacterium
GCCGGATGTCACATCACCAGATCCGATCCATCCGGTACAGACATACTGGGTAGCACCAATCGTTACCGGGGAATCTGTTACCGAGCACACAATATTCGATCCAATCTCCAAATGGTTCAGCCCAACTGGAGGTTCGGGTGTTCCATGGATGGATTCGACATCAAAAACGGTATATCCGGGGATGGAAAACTCATAGGTACCCATGTCAACCAATCCAAAGTTGATGCGCGGGTTGCCTTCCAGATCGGTTGCACTTGCCATCCAGTCCATGTTGGTGCCGGTATCGATGCATGGCGACGACGGGAGCAGTCGATAGTCTCCTGCTTCAAGATCCACAAAAGCCGGTGCATTAGTCGTGTTGCCCGTGCCGTCGGCGGTATAACCCTCGATACAGCAATACTCGAAACGGCTGCTGTGCCCGTATGCATTGTCCCCATTTCCGGAAGCGGTGTTATTCCAAACAATGCAGTTTCTCGCGATTCCGCCGGAGCCCCAGGAATCAATGCAAATACCACCTCCGTCCTCCGAAGTTTCGTTGTCTACAACAGTACAGTTGTACGCTGCTCCCCCGTCCTCCATGTAGATCCCGCCACCCCCAGCCCAATAGGCAGTGGACACATTTCCCCTGATGAGACAATTCTTTACGACACCATCGACATCGATCTGGACTCCGCCTCCCTCACCCTTGGCCCAGTTGTTTTCGATGAGACATCGGTCCAGCGTGCCACCATTGTTGAGGAAAGCTGCACCACCGGCGTCGGTGTATCCCGTCGCTTCGTTTTCGCGCAGAATGCAATCACTCACCAATCCACCACCAGAGAAATAAACACCTCCTCCCTGTCCAGCCCGGCCCCTTCTAATTGTGAAGCCGACTACCTCTGCGTCGGCGTGACTGAGGCTCAGAACACGGCAGTTTTCCTCGGCATCGAGGGTGGTCAGCGCCGCACCCCGGATTCCCTGAACCACGGCACTCTTGGAAATCGTGATCGTCTCTTCGATCACATATTCACCCTGATTTACGAGGATGGTGGCGCCTTCGGGAGCAACATCGAGGGCGGACTGGATATCTCGTGCGGCGCTTTCCCAACTTGAGAACGGGCTTGAATGCGTGCCGTCGAGATCGACGTACAAATATCCAGCTCCATAATCGGGGGTCACGGCGACATAGTTGGTCTTGGTCACTGTTGCAGTTTCCAGGGCTCCATTGGTGACGGTGAGTATTACGGTGTACTCCCCTGTCGAAGTGTAATTCCACTGAACCTCGCCGAGCCCAAAGCCTTCTGCATCCACGTTTCCATCCCCGTCAAAATCCCACTCATAGTACAGGTCAATCAGGTTGGAGCCATTGACATGAGAAACAAAGGAAGCCGTGTAGGGAGCAGTGCCGACACTCTGTCTACATGACAGATCGCATTCCAATACCGCCGACATCGTCTCAAACGCGCCTATATCGACGGTGCCGTTCTGAACTCTGACGTTGCCATCAATGTCCGTCACAAAAAACCCGTCCATCCATGGTTGGTTGACTCCGGCATCTATGCACGGAGAGCTCAGAAGGAGTCCGAAATCCCCGTTCTCCCAGTCCACGAATTCGGGAGAAGCGATGACATGCCCCGGTCCAGTGGGCGGTGGTTCGGATGTGCAGATATTCTCCAGGATCGGATCGCCCGCGGTGCTTTCGTCCGGCAAATAGAGGTCCGGGGAGATGGATGCTTCATTGTGCCAGATAATGCAGTTTCGCACTACGGCCTGGCGGCCTGGTTGAGAATGCCCTGATTGCATAGCAGCCACGCCGCCACCATCGTTGTTGAAGACAGAACAATTCTCAAGGAGTCCGATGTCGTCCAGGATAACGCCGCGCCTGCCGTGATTTTGGTAAATCGCACAATTGCGAACTGTTCCTCCTTCCCGGTCGAAAATCACCCCTCCATTTTCGTTATCGAATATCCTGCAGTTTTCAACCAAGCCCGGGCCGTACATGGTGACTCCGCCTGTCCAGTAGCCGTGGTTACCCCTGATGTCGGAATTCCGAACAATGCCGTCCCACATCATGATGCCTCCCGAGAAGGCGGCAGTTCCGCTGTTGTTTGAGATCGTACAGCCGTCGATCAACGTGTCTCCAAGCATCGCGATTCCGGCTCCACCGTAACTGCCTGTATTTTCGCTGATGTCGCAGTTCAGGAATGTTCCGCCCCACGAGTCGACACCGGCTCCAAAACGGCCGCGCTGGCTTGATAGGCTGTTGCTTCGGATCATGCAATCCTCGAAAAGATCCCCGCCACCGCTCCAGACGCCGCCGCCGCCGTAGGGCGCGTAGTTGTCTTCAATCACGCAATCCTGGAGCAAACTCGCTCTGCCCGTGGAGTAGACGCCCCCGCCCCATGCGCTTGCCGTGCACTCAGCGATCCGACACTGGCGTGCGATACCCCCTCCATAAATCACCAGGCCGCCGCCAAGTGTTGCTCTTCCGTTGATCAGGGCGAGACCTTCGATCACAGCGTCTGGATGCTCGAGGTAAAAGAGGTGGTGGGTGTCGGCTCCGGACAGAATCGTCGTTTCGTAACCGTCAACGCCGCGCAAGGTGACCGGTCGATCCAGAACCAGTTGGTCGGTGGTTTCATAGGTTCCGCTCGCGATGTGGATCGTGGCCCCATCGGGTGCGGCATTCAATGCATCGGAGATGCTGTGTGCCGCCTCGCCCCAGGAGGCATAGGGAGGGGTGTTGGATCCACCAGAGGATACATAGAGATTCTCGGAACCGGCCATGATGAAGGCCTCCCGGACCTTCGAGTGCATCCCGGCTGCGACGCTGCTGACGGTCAGGGCAGGCGAGTAGGCGCCACTTGCTGTATAGACGTGCGCGACGTTCGAAAGCCCGACTCCCTCCTCGTCAATTGTCCCATCATTGTCAAAATCCCATTGATAGAGAAGGTCGGCGGTCGGAATGTTGTTCAGGGCGGCCGTAAACGTGACGGACATGGGGATGAAGCCACTGCGAACATCGACCGCGAAGTCGCACAGAGGCGTGTCGGCCTGCAACTCGGCCGCTCCAATGTCGACATCACTGTGCTCGATGCGGTTCTCTTCGTAGAAGTCGAGCGCGCCGGTCATCCAATCCTGGTTTGTGCCGACGTTGACACACGGCGAGGAGGGCGAAAGGCGGAAATCGCCATTGGCCAGGTCAATGAACAGGGGATCGGATGCGAAGTTTCCCGTGCCGGGGATCGAGGGGAATGTGCAGCAGAAGGTGACATCCGGTTCTTCCTCTTCAATCCAGTGGTTTCTGCCCGCGCCGGCTTCGTTGTGGTAAATGATGGTATTGTGAAGCGGCCCTCTTGTAATGATACCACCGCCGTTCGCAACGGCAGTGTTAGAGACAATCGTGCAACTCTCGACGGTTCCAGAGGTTTTGACCCCACCTCCGTATGCTGCGTAGTTGTTTTCGATCAGGCAATTCCTCAGGACACTGTTCGCCGATTCCGAATAAAAGGCACCTCCCTCAATACCGGCGATGTTGAGCCTGAAATGACAACGCCTCACGGCCCCCAAATAGGTTCCGGAATCAAGGAAAGTATCAGTGGAAATTCCACCTCCACTTCCCGAATGGGCGATGTTGCCCTCGATGATGCAGTCCTCCACGATCGAGGAGCCTAGCGCAAGGATGCCCGCGCCATCCCCTGAGTTTCCACCGGCAGTGTATCCGGGGATAGCCTCGTTACCGCGGATGATGGACTCCGACAAAGTCGCGCTCGAGACCTGAAACACTCCACCACCCTGCACCGATTCTCCCGAGGATGCCCCTTGGACGATATTATTCTCAATCACGCATCCTGTGATCACGCCCCCGGCGCTAAATACCCCCCCGCCCCTTGCTCTGCCGCCGGATCCGAGGAGGGTATTGTCCCTGACTGTGCTATCTCGTAGTTCGGCATCTGCTCGCAAATATACGCCTCCACCCAGAGAGCTCGTAGCCTCGTTGTTCGAGATCGTGCATGCGTCAATCAGGCCGTTGTCGCAGCAGATTCCTCCACCTGCCTTGTCGCCCCACCAAGAGGAATCGTCCATGCCCTCCAAGGCTGTGTTTCCATCAATCGTGCAATTGCGAACGGTTCCATTGCTGCAGTACACCCCGCCTCCCGCACCGGTAACCTTGCCGTTGGATATGGTGAAGCCTTCGATCACCGCATCAGCATGATCGAGGTAGAAACATCGGCACAGTTCCTGGGCATCGACAATCGTATTTGTCTCGTCGCTGACGCTCTGGACGGTGACGCCCTTGTCGACGAGGATCTCGGCTGAGATCAGGTAGGTGCCATCGGCGACCTGGACGGTATCACCGTCGACCGCTTCATCGACCGCTTCCTGGATGTTCGTGGCGGCTGCAACCCAGTTGGTGTAGGGCGCGGAAGGAGTCGTGCTGTTCACATCGACATAGTGCGTGTCCG
>JAGLDW010001612.1 GCA_023145395.1 Lentisphaeria bacterium
CGGTCGGATTCCTGAGCGTCGGAGGCGAGGGCCAGCGTCTCCCCTTCCATGTGACCGCCATCGCCGCCAAGGGTCTGGAGCAGATCCGCGTGGACAATGGCAAGATCTACCGCGCCTTGCTCGAAGCCACCCTCCCCTTCCTCTGCGGCGCAGTCGAACAAGCCCCGTTCACAGTTGCCGAGCTGGTCGAGCCCGAACTGGCCGCCATCGCCGCGCGACGATCCTGGCTCGACGGAGGCACGGAAGTCTTTCTCTCCGATCTTCATGGGGACGAAGAGGGCTATGATGGAACCGTCTTCGCCGACGGATACCGCCGCGCACGGATGTAGGACCATGACACGCATTGAAAGCCAGATCCGGGATCTCCTGGAGCTTGCGCGCGGCAAGCGTGTGGCGCTGCTCACCAATCCGACGGGAGTGGATGGCGACTACCGGCTGCTCGCCGACCGGCTGGCCGAAGATCCCGACATCACGGTAACCGCCTTCTTCGCCCCCGAGCATGGCCTGCGCGGCGACCAGCAGGCGGGGGCGAAAGTGCTCGACTATGTCGATCAGCGGACGGGGGTCCCCGTCTTCTCCCTACACGGCGACCGCCGGGCGCCGGGACTGGACCAACTCGCCGACTGCGACGCTCTGATCTTCGACATTCAGGATGTCGGGGCACGGTTCTACACCTACGTGTGGACCATGACCAAGGCGATGGAAGCCGCTGCGGAAGCAGGAGTCCCGTTCCTAGTCTTCGACCGTCCAAACCCCATTGGACTCGAGCGGGTCGAAGGTCCGCCAAACCGCATGGACTGCGGCATGGTGGGGCGAAAGTGGGAAAACGCACCTTTCGGCGTGGCCACCCGCCACGGCATGACACCCGGAGAACTGGCGCAGCTCGTCAACGAGGAGTGGCTGACGCGAAGAGCCGCCCTCAGCATCATCACGATTCCCGACCACACCCGTGGTGAACCATTCTCCCAGACCGAGTACCCTTGGGTGTCGCCCTCGCCAAACATGCCCACGCTGGACACGGCGGCTGTGTTTCCGGGCACGTGTCTCTTCGAAGGAACCAACCTGAGCGAAGGCCGGGGCACCACGCGCCCCTTCGAACTGGTCGGCGCGCCTTGGATCGACGCCTTCCAGCTCGTCAACGACATGAACGAGCAGCGCCTTCCGGGTGTGCGCTTTCGCGAAGCCCAGTTCCGCCCCACCTTCAGCAAACACACGGGAGAGCTTTGTGGAGGAGTGCAGTTGCATGTCACCGACGTGGACGCATTCCGCCCGATTCTCACGGGGTTCATGCTGCTCGAGCGCATCCTACGCCTCTGGCCCAGGCAAACAGAAACCAGACCGTTTCTTTCTCGCCTTGCGGGGATCGCAGATCTGCACGAACGCATCCTCGCGGATGGAGCGATCAAGCTCGCCGATGCCTGGCAGAACGATCTACAGGCCTTCCGCGCCCTGCGAGAACGCCACCTCATCTATCCCGAGTAGCTGAATCCGTGGTCTCGACCGTATGATACGGTCTTCGAATGGGGGGAAGTGAACAGGTTGAGCCATCATTCCACAAAGCAGTGGGTCCTTGGCGTTGCCGCATTGCTCTTCCTGGCATTTCCTCTGCATGCAGGTCAGGGGCGATACTGGGAACGATTCCCGAAGCCTCCAGGGAGGGCGGGACGGGTGTCATTCATGGGATTGGACGAGGACAGGAATCTCTGGATCATGACCGGCTCCGGTTGCTGCCAGTGGGACAGGACAGAGAAGAAGTGGATTGGTCCCGTGCTTCGTGGCGGTCTGTATCTGACGAGACTCTATGGCACACCCGAGGTCGGTCTCTATGCGACACAGAAGGGGAAGAAGAATCATCGCGGGGAGGTCTATCGACTGAGGGCGGGTCAAGCCCACCACGTGACTTCATTCCACTATGATATATCACACAACTCCCCGGGGTTCCATGTATCGCGCGACGGGCGCCTGGTGAACTGGGGTGGGGGGAAGTTGAGAGTCTACACGAATGGGCGGTGGATTGAGTGGAAGGCCGACCTTCCTCAGAAAGGCACCTTCTTCTTCGATGCGGGGGGGACCGTGTCTTTGTACAGTGGAAGCCAGTTGTACGTGGTGGACCGGGAGAACGGGATTTCCCAAGTGGAAGTGGACGAAGGAATCCCCCAGAAGGCATATGTGGGTGCGCTGTGGAAGGACGGCAACGCCATTATCCTGGACAATGTCTCGGGGAGGATACACGCCTTCGATGTGCGTACAGGGAAGCCGGTGGCTAGCACCGATGCGATCAAGAAATGGGTCGGGAAATGTCGGATCCGGAGACTCCTCAACTCCTCTGACGGCAGACTCTGGTTCACTGTGGGCCATGGAGGACGAGGTCCTCTGTGCCGGTCTACTGTCGATGGCGGAATTGAGCAGTTTAAGTTCGATGCCGTTCGTCCGTGGGATGGTTTGCGGCTCTCTTTTCCAAGTCTCCTCGGTGCGGCCGTGGACACGTCGGGCGTTCTGTGGCTTGCCAGTCGCCAATACGGCGTTTCCAGCTTACGGGCCGGTGTTGTGAAGCAGTTTGACCATCGATTGGATGGCAGCCCC
>JAGLDW010001613.1 GCA_023145395.1 Lentisphaeria bacterium
ACGAAATTCAAAATGTGAGTAAGAACTTTCCGTGCCGACCCTTACCCTCTTTATCCCTCCTCCTCGTCTCTCCTCCCAATCGATGAGGGGCGCGGATGAAGGGGAGGGATGAAGATCACAGTGATCCGATGGAGGGGTGGAAGACTGGAGGGGTGGAAGTGCAAACTCCCACTTCCCGATTGGGTGGTCTTCAGGTGCCGCCGCACAACGTCGTCCAGGCTCAAGAGCAGTACTCCATGACTCCACCACTCCGTCATCCTGTGGGATGACTGTGGATTCGGATTGGAGTTGGCGGGGAGTGCCTGCAGGTGCGCTCGTCAGTTCCGCTTGTTCTTGTTCTGCTTGTCCTTGCGCCGTTTCTCCACCACTTCCTCGGCAATGGAGAATGGGACCGCTTCGTAGTGCTCGAAGTGCATGGTGAAGCTGGCCCGGCCCTGGGTGCTGTTCCGCAGGTCGCTTGAGTAGCCAAAGAGGTTGGCAAGCGGACAGAGCGCCTTGACGACTTGGGCGTTGCCCTGCATCTCCATGCCGAGAATGCGCCCGCGCTTGCCGCAGATGCCTCCGGTGATGCTTCCAGCATACTCTTCGGGGGTAGTGACAGTCAGGCGCATGACAGGCTCGAGAAGCACGGGATTGCCCTGCATGAAACCCTTGCGGAAGCCCATGGACGAGCAGGTGCGGAAGGCCATTTCAGAACTGTCCACATCGTGCGAGGATCCGTCCGTGAGGGTGACGCGCACATCCACGATCGGGTATCCAGCCCAGGCACCCTTGCTCATGACATCCACAATCCCCTTCTCGACCGCGGGGATGTATTCGCGCGGGATATTGCCTCCCTTGATCTCGGAAAGGAACTCGAATCCCTGTCCCGGATCCAGCGGATCGATGGTGAAGACGGTGTGCGCGTACTGTCCGTGCCCACCCGTCTGCTTGCGGAAGCGCTCGTTGACATTGACAGAGTTGCTGACGGTCTCGCGGTAGGCCACTTCCGGCGCTCCGCAGGTGGCCACCACCTGAAACTCGCGTCTGAGACGATCGACGATGATCTCCAGGTGCAGTTCGCCCATGCCCGAGATGAT
>JAGLDW010001614.1 GCA_023145395.1 Lentisphaeria bacterium
CCTGGCGGCCGAGGCGCTCAGCAGTCAGAGCACAACGGCATTCGATACGTCGGTCGGGCTCATCGAGCAGGATGTCCGGGCGCTACCCGATGACACCATCGGCGTCCGCGAGAAATGGCGGCAGGTGAAAATGGTGCTGCGGCCGGATGTCATCAAGGCGTTCGACGCGGCCACAGTGGCTATGCTGCGCATGGAGATCGCTCCGCTGATGCAATGGCGGACGCTGGACGGATACGAGGATGCGTATCAGCTTGACTTGCTCGTCACCCGCATGCAGATCTGCCAGCTTAAGGGATCCGGGAAGTTCCACGATCTCCGAGGAAAGCTCCAAGCCCAAGTCAGCCAGTTGCCGATCAACATCGCGCAAGTGGCCTCCAAGGCGCCCATCATCCAGGAAATCAAGAACCCCGTATTCTGGCAATGCTTTGTCCCCGCCCATGCGCAGGAGCCCCAACTCGTGGGCGAAGCGCTTCGCCACTACGGATCGAGCCCCATCGAAGGAGACACCCCCGTCGGGAAGCTTGACCACGCGCGTCGCGAACTCCGCGACATCATGCACTGCCGAACACGCCAGACACCACCTTCCACGCTGCCGCTGGTGATCGATGTCACCGACACGGAGGAAAAGACCCAGCAGGAAGTCGTCAAGCTGGAGGGACTGGACCTCGCGGCGTATCGACATCGCGTGGAACACGCCCTGCTCAACGTCTTCGACAGCTCTCCAGTGCTGCAGCGGATCAAGGCGGGGAAGCCAGTTGACGACCAGGACATCCTGCGGCTGATCAACAAGATCAATGCGGGTGATCCAACCCTGCGCGTGGACGATCTGCTCATCCATTTTCCCAATCCGGACAACCGCCTGGACCTCGCCATTCGGCAGATCATCGGTCTCGACGCGGAGGCAGTGGACGCGCACTTCACCCAATTCGTCCAGAAGTACCCGGGATTGACCTCGCACCAGATCCGCTTCCTCGCCCTCATTCAGAAACAGGTTGTCAATGATGGCAAGCTGGAGATCGGCAAACTCTACGAACCACCGTTCACACAGATGCACATTGAGAGCGTCGACGGAGTCTTCACGGATGACGAACAGATAGACGACCTTCTTGAACTCATCAGCAAGGTCAACGTATTGGGATTGCCGGCATGAGACCAAACTGCTACATCATTGCGGGCTCCAACGGAGCGGGGAAAACAACCTTTGCCCGAGAGTTTCTGCCAAACTGGGTCGGATGCGTGAATTTCATCAACCCCGATCTCATTGCGGCTGGGCTCTCGCCCTTCGCGCCGGACCTGGCATTGCTTCGTGCGGGACGACTTGTTCTCGGCGAGATCCGAGGTCGCTCGGAACGTGGGGAGGACTTCGCGTTCGAAACGACTCTTTCGGGACGGACCTACCTGAAGATCCTCGCAGAGGTGAAGGCGAAGGGATATGCGCTGCACATGCTCTATTTGTGGATTCCCAGTCCCGAGCTTGCGCTGAGGCGGATTGAGGACCGGGTCGCTGTCGGAGGGCACGGCGTGCCTGAACCGGATGTTCGACGGCGTTTCGATAGAACGCTGTCAAACCTAATGTCTCTGTACCGTCCTCTTCTCGATACACTGCATTTCTTTGACAATTCAGACAGGGAACCAACTCTGGTCTTCAAGGATATGTATGGAGAGGTGACGGTTTATCAAGAAACTCTGTACGACCATCTCAGAACGGGGATGAGCACATGACAGCCAAAACAGCCAAGCGAACAGACCTCACACAAAGGGCCGTTGGCGCCATGAAAGCCGCCGTGGCCAAGGTGATTGAGGATCACACTCGCGCCGGGCGCCCGCTTGCGGTCTGGCGCGACGGCAAAGTGGTCATGATCCCCTCGCAGGAGGCCGCCGCTGTCCACGAAGAACCAGGAAAATGCCGAACTGGCAAGAAGCACTCCGCATGAGCACAGGCCAACTGAAAAGGAGAATCGACAAGCTGCTGGAAACAGCGCGATGCCATGGCCGACACCGATCGCTCGGA
>JAGLDW010001615.1 GCA_023145395.1 Lentisphaeria bacterium
TGTATCCCGTGGAGGCCTATCTTTGTGGGCACACGCACAACCAGGCGCTCAGTTTCCATGCTCGGCAGGGGGACAGGGGATGGGTGCAATTGATGGCCTCGTCCGTGGGATATCCGGCCATGGAGCCAGTTCCGCTCGAGCGAGTGCATCGTCTAGCTGATTTTGGATCTCGCAACACGTTTGTCTGGGGGATTCTCGAGGATAGTGCGCCGGGATTCTACATTCTGGACTTGGAGCCGGAGGAGCTTGCGGGATCGTGGGAGTCCGTGGCGGGGGCGCATCACGAGTTTTCGGCGAAGGACCGCCGGACGGCGCCGAGCCTCTCCAACTGGGTATCGCCGCCGAAATGCGCACTGAGGGCAGAGGATGTCCACCAGATTCAGTTGGCCTCCATCCAGGTGTTCGGGTACAGCGAACCCGGATCGGGCGGCGAGTTGTTCCTCAACGGTGTATCCCTCAGTGCGATCCCTCCGAATGGCGCCTATGCCGCCCGGCGGTTCGTGCCCGTTGGCAACGAGGCGCTTGCGACGATTTCTCTCAGTAATACTTTGACTATGCGCATGCCTTCGACGGGAGAGTTCGCCATTGGCAGTTTCGCTCTGGAGGTGCGCTTGGTCGATGGACGCACCTGCCGCACGGCACCCGCAGCGGAGATTTTTGTGCGTGGGGACCGTTGGCTGGAATTCTCCGGCAACCGGACAACGGTTCCATGTGAGACGGATGCCACGGTCTCGCTGGAACTCGGCTGGCTCGAAACCTCTTGAGGAATGCCATGAAGCTCCTTTTCCGCGTCGTCGTTTTTGTCTCACTCGTGTTGTTGCTCTGGCCAGCGTTTGGCGCGCCGGTCCGGACGATCACCATTCTTCACACCAACGATCTCCATGAGAGCATTCGGACGCTGCCGCGCATCGCGGGGTATGTCGCGGACTACAGGAGAGAGCATCCCAACACGGTGTTCCTGGACGCTGGAGACTGGTTCGACCGAGGCTCTTCCCTGCCGTTGGTCACGCGCGGAGAAGCCATGTATGGAGCAATGGCCACATGTGGATATGACGCCTGGGTGATGGGCAACCACGACTGGGCCTACGGGGGCTCTCGTCTGCGCGAACTGATGCGCCTGTATCCTGTGCCTGTCCTCGCTAGCAACCTGGGAACCACGAAGCCGCCTCAAGCCGCAAATATGGTTCAGACACTGGTTCTGGAGTTTGGCGGAGTCCGCATCGGGTTCTTTGGTCTCACCACGGATCGGTATGGTACGAATCCCAAATGGCGACCCTACATCTACGTGCTCAGTAGTCGGGAGTCTGCAGCCAAAGCCATTGCCGAACTTAAGAGGAAACAGGTCGATGTCATTGTGGCGGTGACCCACCTCGGATATGTGAAGCTGAAGCACGAGATTGGGAGCAAGCCCCCATCGGACCAGGATTTGGCACGCGAGTTTCCGGACATCGATGTGATCGTCGGCGGGCATTCGCATACGAGAGTGAAGGCGGAGCGGGTGCGCAATGTGCACAAGGAGACAGGTGTCATCATCGTCCAGGCTGGTGCATCGGGACGATACGTGGGTAAGCTTGTGTTGAGTGTGGATGTGGCGTCGAAAAGAATCATCGACTTCGAATCGGAACTGGTCGCGGTCACGAATGCCCTGCCGGAACATCCGGAGACGGCTGCATTCGTGGCGGCTCAATATGCCAAGCACATGCCCGACGCCCGGAAGGTTGTTGCCCATCTAAGCGAGGATGTCGAGCGACACAATGTCGGCTACTGGTATGCCGAGTTCCTTCGGGCCCAGAGTGGTGCGGACGCGGTTCTGCTGCCGGTCCGGGCATTCAACAAGGAACCAAAGTCGCTCCGCAAGGGCGCTCTCGACGTGGAACGCCTCCGCGGACATTTCTACAATCGACGCCTGATCCAGATGGAGGTGAAAGGCAGCGACCTGCTCGCATACTGCCGCCGAGCCAGTCTGAAACACCGTTTCCATCCTCTCCACGATCGAGGGCGTCCCTACACGGAAGATGCGATCTACACGGCCGGCTTCACTGCGCGCTTTGATGCGGCTGCCGCGGAGGTCGTCTTCGATATCGACGCGGATCGCACGTACAAGGTGGTCACTCCCTGGCTTCATTCCTGGCGCGATCTGCCTGCGCGGCAGGGAGAAGAATTGCCGTCCCTGGCGGCTGCGGAGTCCGCAACCCTGTGGAAGGGACTGAAGTTTCGGAGCAAATCCGTCTTGGCGCGCTCGACGATGCAACTGCTGCTTGGTGCGAAAGATACGGACGCGCTGCAGATCGTGCGTGTCCACCTCGAACCGCGTGCGGACTGGGCAGCCTGGAAGGCGCGCTATGAGGCAGAACGAGACCGGAAGAACTGACGCGACTGTCGATGATGATCAGTGGCTCGGGACCTCCGGGAC
>JAGLDW010001616.1 GCA_023145395.1 Lentisphaeria bacterium
GCACCACAGGCAACTGCATCGAGGCAGGCAAATGCACCGACGACAAGCAATGTCCCCTGGGCCAGATCTGCTCGAAAGAGTTCTTTCGTTGCGTACCCGGCTGCAACAACCATGGCGACTGCGTCATCGGAGATGTTTGTCGCGACGGCAACTGCGTGGCCGGACTTTGTGAAGACTCAAGCTACTGCGACTACGGCCAGTTCTGCGACATGGAAAACGAGACCTGCGAGGATGACACTCGCGGCCCTTTCTGTGAGCCTTGCCAGGCCACCAGCCCAACCAACCCTTTTCTCTGCGGCCCGGGACCCAATTTTTGCATCATGACCGGCAATGACCCTTCGCTCCCGCCTTTCTGCGGCGTGGATTGCGATGACGGACAGCTTTGCCCCAACGGTTACTCCTGCAGCCTGATCCTGACCGCGCCCGGCGGCAGCTGCCAAAGCGACGACGAATGCCCCTCGAACGAATGCCACATCAACGAAGGAGACACGGTGGGATTCTGCCTTTGTGCCTCCGATGCGGAATGCCCCGACGATGTCTGCGACGAGACCCACCTCCAATGCGTTCGCACCCGTCGGCCCTGCCTGCCCGGGGGCAACGAATGCAATCGACCCATCTATTGCATCGAAGGGCTCTGTCTCCTGGGTCGCAATTGCACACCCCTCGAAGGTCTGCGCTGCACCGACTTGTTCTGACGAGTTTTTCTTAGCACCCAAGCCCAAGCAGGGCTATTATTGAACCCATGATGCGGGATCGTCCGAGGCAGGCATTCAATATTGGACAGGGTTTGTTCTTGCTGCTCCTCCCCTGCCTGCTGATCGCTTGTGACTCGAGCGAGCAACTAAGATCCTATTGCACAAGCGACTTGGACTGTGAGGCGGGATATCGCTGCGACATCGGCACAGGTCTATGCCTCTGCGCCACGGATGACGTATGCGGGCCCGAGGAATACTGCGCCCCGGACGGCCAATGCCGGCGACGCATGAGCTGTGAGTCCAACCTCGACTGCCCGGAGGA
>JAGLDW010001617.1 GCA_023145395.1 Lentisphaeria bacterium
CACACATCCTTTCCATGCTTCGACTGTTCTCCTCCAAGCGTGAACGTGCGCACCCCCTCTTCCGTCGGAAAGGAGTAGCTGTTGACGACGCCCGACTCCCCAAGCCAGTTGTGCGACCAGACACCGTACTCGTAGTCGGTTTGGGACGATAGTTCGTTGGTCAGAGTGTAGTGCACCCTCACCACAGGACCATTTTTGCGCAGCGTAATGCGCTTGCGCATCTCCGTGAAGCGCATCATGCCACCCACGCCAGTGGCCCAAAGCTCAAGGGACACTTGGTCGTCCCCCCGCTCGATTCGGTGGGAGTAGAAGCGATCGCCGAAGCTGTATTTCGGTTTCCAGAGCTGGTCCCGCAAGAGCCCAAAGCTATTGCCGGAAGCGTTGACCAACTCGGTGCCGGAGGGCTTGAGTCGCAGACTGCGGCACACACCACCCTTGGCCGGTGTGATGATGAGCCGCACAAAGGCATTCTCCAGCACGACTTCGGGTTGCCCGTCGCCGTCCAAGTCTCCCTCCCGCACGGTTATGCCTGGATTGGCGACCAACGGAACATCCGCAAAGGCGCCGATGGCGATCGTCTTTGCCACTGCGCTGACGCCGAAGAGCTCGACCTCGGACAAGCTCAGTACGCCCACGCCCGCAAAACGGAGTCGTAGCGCATCGGTACTGACACCCTTCAAGTCCAGTGTGTGCACGAAACTCATGGTGGGCGTGGGTCCCACAAACCCCCGGATCCGTCCGAGTTCCTTCCACATTCCGGCCACGCGCGCACTGACTGCGAGATGATCCAGCTTGTAGTTGAGATTGTGCCGGAACTGGTGGATCCGGATCGTCTGGAGCGTGCATGCGCCCTTCAGGTCAAGGTCAAGATTCAGCGTCCCGCCCCGCCAGATCACGGTCTCGGCACGCCCCGTCTTTCCATCGGTCAACCGTCCGCCGGGATCGGCGTATTTCTTTGACAGAGGCCGGGCGGACGTGTGATACGTCCAGCCAGTCAGTCGCGG
>JAGLDW010001618.1 GCA_023145395.1 Lentisphaeria bacterium
GGGCTCAGCAAATCTACAATCTATCGTGAGATGAAAGCCGGCCGATTCCCTCAGCAGAAAAGCCTCGGAGTGCGTGGCGTTGGTTGGGCCGAGCATGAGATCGACCGATTTCTCGCCAACGTCATTGGGCTTGGCCACCTCCCAGACTAGGTGGGCATCAATCCCACCAGGTAGTCCGCCCACCGCTGCAGTGCCTCCGCACGCTCGTCGAAATAGTCGTAGTGATCGTAGACCTGCTGGATCTTGGGAGGCTTGTGATTGATGGCGGCCTCTGCGACGTGCGGGGGCACGCCAAGACGCGCGAGATTCGTTCGCGCCGTGCGCCGAAGGTCGTGGACGGTGAAGTGAGGCACCTTGCTGCCCAGGTCCTTCAACGCGAAATTCAGAGTATCGGGGCTAACGTGCTGATAGCGCCTCTGGCGGGTGATGCGACGAGCAGGGAAGACGTATTCACTACCTGCCGCGAACACCTCCAGTTCTCTTAGCCATTCAATTGCCTGATTCGGTAGCGGCACTCGCATTGCCCGCTTCTTGTTCTTTGCGTTAGCTCGACCCTCCTTGTTCGGCATGTTCCACACGCCGGCGTCGAGGTCAAACTCCGCCCAGCGCGATGCAAGTAGCTCCATTTTGCGCGGGCACAACACCAACAGCAGATCAACCGACAACTCGTTTTGGCGTGCGAAGGTCTCGCTTTTTCGCATCTCATGGAACAGGGTCTTGAGCTCTTCTTCGCTCAGGGTGCGCTCCCTAGGCGATTGGTGCCCGCCCGCATCGGACAGGTCGAAATGCTCGGCCGGGTTGTTGCTCATCCACTCACGCTTGATCGCGTAGCGGAACATCTTCTTCAAATCCCGCAGGCAGTTGTTGGCAGTCGCTGGATACTTCTTGGTGACTTTCCGCAGGCAACGATCGATATCGGAAGGGCTGACCTCGTCCAGGTACCGCTTTCCCATGACCGGCAAAATATGACGATCCAGCCGTCTGCGGATTGGCTCCGGGTTGTCAATGCGGTGCGCGTAGTTGCGCTCATACCAGTCATCCGCCAGCGCTTTCACCGTACGCTCTTGCAGCGCTGCTTCTTTCTCAGCACGACGAATGGCCGCGACGTCAATTCCGTCACCAACGTCTGCAGCGGCCCGCAGCGCGTCTTTCCGTGCTTGCGCGTATGGCTTCTCCGGGAATCGCCCCAGGTTCAGGGTTCTCGAGCGCCCGTTCAGCGTGTAGCGATACAGCCAGCTCGATGAACCGCCCGCGTTCCTGCGGAAGTAGAGGCCTCCACCACAGTGCTGCGCGCTGGTCAGATCTTGCCCGTGCCATGCGCGGATCTGCGCACTGGACGCGTATTTCTTCGTCATTTCAATGGCCTGCAACTGGAGTTGTATCTCAGCCGGGCAACTCGGTGTTTAGCCCGGATGGATGCAGCCTAGATACAAGTCAAGATACA
>JAGLDW010001619.1 GCA_023145395.1 Lentisphaeria bacterium
ATGCCCCGAAACTTAGGCTGTTTTCTCGATCTGCCCATACTTCATCCCGAGCAGAATCATGTCCTTTCTGACCGCTTCGCACTTGGCGAACTCCGCCTCCTTTTCGGTCGACTTGCAGCGTGTAAAGGTCGAGGAGGGGAACTGGCAGATCTTGGGTCGTGTTCGCCACGGGTCGTAGATGAAGCAACACGACCGGATTGCCTTTAGCCTTCGTCGCATCTCCGTCTTCTGTCCGTGCCGCGGACGCACGGCGGCCAGGATGAAGAGATCCGCCAGTTCCAGAACGAACTCGAAACAGGGTAGTCTGATGCCGCGCTTTCGGGGGAAGAGGTCGGGTTGTCTGATCCTGTTGCGAATGATGGCGCCGAGGTTGAAGAGGATGAAGGCGGCGAGAAGGAGTTGGCGAATTCGGTGCAGGGCCTCCTTGCGGATATGCTCGGCGCGGAGACTGCTCTTGAGATGACGGAAGGCCAGCTCGATGGTCCACCGCTGCAGATAGATCCTGGCCAAATCAAACCACTTGAAGCGGCGCTCGTCCAGCAACGTGGTCAGCAGCACCCTTGAGCGGAGCTTGCTGGTCCCCTTTGTTCGGATCAGGCGTATCCGTATGACCGTGCCGACCGCCTGCATGTGCTGGGGATAGTTCCTGAGATGGGCTCTGGTCAGGCGGATGCTCAGGACGACTGAGCGCTTTCGCCCCCGACGGAAATCCTCCACCAGCCTGCCCATCTTCAGTTCCATGAGCAGTCCCTGGCCAGTCTGCTGCAACAGATACACATGGGCCATTCCATTGTAGCCTGCGTCGGCGACGTACAGTGTGGGTTCGGTGTTGTCCGTGGCATGGTCTAGCATGATCTGGCGCTCGGCGGGGGAACCGTGGTCGAGATTCGCGTCCACGAACGTGCCGGTCACCAAATCGAGAAATGCGCCCACATGGATCTGGGGGTAGTAGGCCTCGCCGGTTGACCCACTCCCCAGACCGTAGGCTTTGATGGTCTCCTCGTTCCTCGGGATGATGAACTTCGTGCCATCGACCAGCAGCACCCGCAGACCTTCGTAGAGACGGTCGCCCTCGCTTCGTGCCTGGTAATGGCTTTGCCTGAGGGCCTTGGCGACGAGCGGCACCGGCAGTTTCGAGCACGCCTTGCGATAGGCTTGCTCGGAGGGCGGCCCATCGGTGCGGCCCGGGAAGCAGCCCAGCAGCCAGAGATGTTGAAGGAGCCTGCCCGTTCCGTGTCGGAAGCGCATGTGGGCATCGGCCACCAGCGAGAAGATCGCCACCGATAGTGTCAGATCGCGCTGACGGGTAAACGCCCTTTTTTTAGACCAGTCCGCAACGAGCTGGTCTGGACGAAGAATCTCTGGAACCGGTCAAGAAGTGTGCTCATGCGCCATCCGCCTTTCTCTGTGTCCTCGTCTTGATGATCGCCACAGTCAGATCCGCGACTTGCTCCAACAGCTTCTTCGCCATGTTTCCTTTCCGCAGCGACTGTCGTAGCAGTTCCACTTGGGATTCAGAGACATACGTGATGCGGTTCTTGCCGTGAATGCTGCGGGACAGGTAGCGAAACGGCTTCTTCCCGCCGCCCTGCGTGCGTTCAGTCTCCACTAGCGACCCCAACGCCCATCCCGTCAGTTCGGACAGCTCCCGGAGACATCGTTCTCGCGCTTTCTCGAGTTCCTGCAAATCCATCGGCGTTCTCCACAAGTGTCCGGATTCCCTGACATGGGATATGCGATACCGCATAGCTATAATACGCCATGAATGCATGACAAGCAAGGGGTCAGGGAGAATGATCAGAAGAAATCGAGGAGACACGACGAAAGGCGGGGAATCAAGCGACAGTCAGCGGGAATGCCTGAGTATGGTGGTCGCAACGACCGCAGTCATCGATTGTGGGCCGTTGGGTGAGGTGGAAAACAGCCTAAGTTTCGGGGCAT
>JAGLDW010000162.1 GCA_023145395.1 Lentisphaeria bacterium
CTGGCTTTCGCCTGCCCGGCCGCAACGCCACTATGAGATCTTCCAAACAAGGCACGCTCGCCAAGGTCCGGCTCGGAGAGGGAGAACTGGCGATCGTTTGGCGGCACTCGCCTCCCCGGCTCCCATGAGGGGCAGATAGTTTTGACAGAGCCTCTTGAATAAAAAGGATGACCGAATGATTCATTCCAACAGCATGGATTTGCTCGTCGGCTATGCGCGGCGAGACATATCGCCGAGCATTGGCGATCCGCACATGATCGGTTGTACCATTGAGCGCATCCTCAAACCAGTGTATGTACGAGTGATATGCATCGAGGAGCCGAATGGTGATGAAGGACCGTTTCTTCTGGCCATGGCCGACCATGCGGGGTTCGACAAGATCTCGGACCGTCTGGCCCGGGAAGCAATGGCCAAGGCGACGGGCGTGGAGTTTGAGCGGATTCGTATCAACGGCTCCCACAACCACACGTGCCCGGAGGCGAGCCGGGCCGATCAGCAACTCCTGGACGAGCGCGGTCTCAAGCACGTCAGTGTCCAGTGGCTGAACACAGTGGACGGTCTGCTCGCCGACGCAGCGCGCGAAGCTGTCAGATGCAAGCGACCGGCATCGGCCTGGTGCGGTTCGACGCCAGTGCACGGCATTGCCGCCAATCGAGTCATCAAGCACCCCGGCGACGACGCCACGATGCGCCTAGGCGCATACAGACCGGACGACGCCCAAATGAAGAGCAGCTATACAGAAGGTGCGCTGGGCTTGATCGACCCTGACGCACATGTGCTCTGCTTCAAAGGCGAGGACGGTAGACCGATCGCCACTGTGGTCAACTACGCCTGCCATGTCACCGCGCTGGGGACTCGGGGCTGGGGCGTCCATCCGGACTTCCCTGGCATAGCCATGGACATCATCGAGGCCGAAACAGGCGGACCGGGATTCTTTCTCCAGGGCTGCGGGGGCAATGTCGGCACAGGAAAGTTCTCCGACGGCTCTATGGAGGCGGTCGAGCGGATGGGCCAAAGCCTCGGTGGATCCGTCGTCGCCGCCATGGACGCACTGAAGCCATGCGCCAGCGCCCCCTTGCATTTCACCTCTTGGCAGGAGAGAATTGCGCTGCGCGAAGATCTCCCTTCAGCCGATCAGCTGCACGAGCAAATGATGCAGGCGTCGGCAAACAGTTTGGCGTGGCAGGAGGCAAGTATGCTCCGCGTCGTCTCCGACCCCGAGGCGGCACGAACATGCGATTTGTTTCTACTCGAAGCCGGAGACTGGTGCCTGGCCGGCATGCCGGGGGAGAGCTTTGTCGAGCAGCAACTGGCCATCCGAGGGGCATCGCCAAAGCCCTTCAGTTTTGTGGCGGGGTACTTTGATATGACGCTCTGGTACATTCCATCCTATGACCGCATTCGCAGTGGGGGCTACGAAGCCACGGGCAACTGGAACTACACCGCCCCCGGAGCATGCGAGCAGCTTTCCGCATCCGTGATTCGCCGCCTCTGGGGGAACAAGTGTTAAAACAAGGAGATAGGATAATGAGGCTACATTCTGTGTTTCTCGCCTGCGTGACAATGATGGCGGCATTTTCTTGCGCGGCGGCGGATGATCGAATCGAGGGCATCCCGCTGAAACCCGATCCGCCGTTTGCCGTTGACGGGGATCTCAGCGACTGGGCGGATGTTCCGGGTGGATATGTGCTAAAGGACGAGGCGCAGGTCATTTTTGGACGTGGCTCCTGGACCACACCCGCCGACCTGAGCGGCACAGTCCGAATCGCCTGGCGCCACGACAATCTCTTTGTGGCCGCCAATGTCAGCGACGAGCAACTGCGGCAAACGCAGCGTGGGGACGGCATCTGGCAGGGAGACCACATCGAGCTGTATCTCGATGCGCAACCGGATCTTGAACCAACCCGAGACATCTTCGGCGCGGGACAGTTTCATCTCGCCTTCAGTCCGGGAAATTTCCTGCGCACGGGCGACGCCCTGACCGACTGCGCACCCGAGGCGTTCTGCTTTCGCCCCCAGGGCACTTCGGTCGAAGGGGTCAAAGTGGGAGCGAAACGCACGGAGGCCGGTTGGACGCTCGAGGCAGCCATTCCCTGGAAAATCCTCGGTATCACCCGCCCAAAGAAAGGCATGACGCTGCGCTTCGAAATCGCGATCAGCGACACGGACGCCCCCGGCGCCAAGCAAGAGTGCATGATGACCATCTCCACAGAACGCTGGCATCATGCCCGCTCACGACTCGCACTAGCAGGGCTGGCTGGAACCGACGGCGTCCCTCCCGTGATCGTGCGAGGCGTGTCGCTGTTCGACGAAGCGCGCCTCGAGCAGGGCGCGAAGAAGACGTTTGCCTTCACCGCTCCCCCCTTGCCGGAGGGGCGGGATGCCGTGCTCGTGCTCAACGCGCGTATGCACACCCCCAAAGTCGCGGGACACCACCCGGCGTTGCATCTGGTCTTGAATGGGAAGGGACTTCCAGGCAAGCGTTTTGTCAACAAACCCATGCGGGTGCCTGCCCGAGGAGGCCCAGTCTACTCCATGGCATCGGGAGAGCGTCTCACGACATACTACTCCCCGGATTTCACCAAGCCGGACATGCATCCCTACTACGGATTGCTCAATGGCGTCAAAGCCTGCGACTTCGAGCTGCGTGTGACCGATCTTCTCCGCGAGGGGGAAAACGAACTATTGGTCGAGAATCAGGCGCATCCCAGAGTGCAACGGACACTGGTCGCGGCCAACGCGCGCATCGAGTTCCGCATGCCCCCGCCGCCCGAAAAACAACGTCGTGCCGCGCCCACCGGCCCCTTGCCGACCATCGAACCGCGCCGCAAGCTCGTGGCTGACTACAAGGTGGCGCAACCCGCCGACGAGCCCGCCGTGCTTCGTCTACGAATTGGCGGCGAAACTTGCGAAGTCCGCAGCCGTTTCTCGACCCCGGCGCCCAAGTGGGTGACCGGCACGAATACGTACTTCCGCCACAAGCGCCGTATCGAGAGAAAAGGCGAAGCGGTGATTGTCCACGACACCTTCACCAATCTCACAGCCAAGAATCTGGCGATCATGCAGCGTCACGAGATCGATTTCGGCAAGACGCTGAAGCGGGTCTGGCTGGC
>JAGLDW010001620.1 GCA_023145395.1 Lentisphaeria bacterium
CACCTCGCCGCCGTCATCCCGACACACTTCGTGGTCGGCGTCCACGGCTAGGCTCGGGTGGAACTCGCTCGTCCCGACTCTCTTCGAGGTCGGGACTTCGAGCTGGTCACCTTCGCTCATCTCTATTTCCCCCGCGCCGTTCCCGTGTTGCGCTTCTGCACTCCCTCTTCGCTTACGCGGCCTCCGGCGCCCGTACGATGAACTCCGCTTCGCTCCATCCATCGTCCGTTCGCCTCCGTCCGCGACCGCTCATCACTCACTCCGAATCACAACACCGCAACGACCCCCCCAGTTGCTCGCTACGCAAATAGTGCAGTCTCGATCCCGTCACCCCTCTGGCGGAGAGCGTTCCGTTCGTACCTCACTCCACGCGATCCGCCGGGTCTCCGCTCTCGATTCCACACAAATTGCTCACTGCGCTCCCCGCCTCACTACGTTCGGCCCCATGCGGAAGAGCTGCTCCGGGACTCCATGCCCGGCAGCGATCCTCCGCAAGCTCCGGAACGCAACCAGGCATTCCATCCCTCCACATCTCTGCATCCCCCACAATGAACAGAACAGCAGCCTCGTGCCTCGCCCGCAGTACTGTCCATTGCCCCCTTTTCACCTGCCCACCATAGCTCCGAAGGAGCGACGGCGGGGTACCCCCCCGCAGGTGCCCCGCCAACGCGACAAAGTTTAAGCCCCTCCACCCCCTGAAACTTTGACGCATTGTCATGTCACCTGCTCGAAGACCCCCAAGACCCCGCGGCCAGCGATACTCGACAGCGCCCCTCCACCCCCGATGTCGAGTATCGCCGTCCGCCCCCATAAGGAATTCGCTACGCTCATACATCACCCCCGGACACGACAAGGCACCCGTCGGCTCCTTCGCAAGCTCAGTCACCGTCGGCAGCCTTCACGTGACCGCCCCTTTCTATAACCCCCAGCGAGCGCGCCGGGAGGCACTCGCGGACATGGCTACGCCATCACCGCTCACCGCGACGGACGGCAGCCTCTACAACATCCCCCCGCGCCCTGATGTTGACCGGCCACCATCCGTCGCGGACACCCTCCCAGCACACATCGCTGCCCCAATACCCCCGCTTGTCACACATCCTGCTGGCCTTCGGCGCAGGCTGTCCGCCAAGCCCCCCAGTGGAATTCGCTCCGCTCATCTCAACGTTCCCTACGGTCACTCCACCAGTGCGGGCTACGCTCATTGGTATAGACAACGCGCTGGGTAATACACCGTCCGCCCCGACACCGGGGACTGCTGGCGAGCCGTGCGGGAGCGCGCTGGAATCCCTCGCACGCCTCGCAAACTCGGCGGCTCAGGACCGGCCCAACGTCGCATAATGGCCCATTATGCGTTCGTTCGGTCGAAGACTCCCTCACACGTTGGGCCTTTCCAGCGCACACCCGCATGGCCTCCAGCCCTCCATGTCCGGCTCGCGCACTCGCCACACATTTTGAAACTCCGGCCACCCTCCGGGCTGAAACAGAAGGTCTTCTGTTTCCCTGTCTCCCGCTAGCGGCAGGCGGCCCTCCCGGCGGCCTGACGGCCTTAGCAGTGGAGCGCCCCCTCCGGCCCCGCTCCCCTCTGCCGGAACATCACCGTTCGTGCCTTGCGGTCATGTTTTGTTGCCGACCAAATTGATGTCGTAGGCCATTCCCAAATCATTAGCTTGGGCGGTTTGAAGAAGAAGGTGTGCATGAAGATTCTGGTTATTGGTTCGAACGGGCAGCTTGGCTCCGATTGCATGTCGGTGGTCGGAAGCAAGGATACGGTGATCGGGGTGGATTTTCCGGAAATTGATATTTCGAAGGAATCATGCAGCAGGAAGCTTCTAGACCGGCTCCGCCCCGATGTGGTCGTTAATTGTGCCGCGCATACCGCAGTGGATGCCTGTGAAAACGATTCCTTGTGCTGGAAGGTAAATGCCGATGGTCCGAAGCATCTGGCGGAATGGACGGAAGGAAATGG
>JAGLDW010001621.1 GCA_023145395.1 Lentisphaeria bacterium
CCGCGTCGCCGTTTCGGACGCGCCCCAGCGCCGCCCGAAAGGCTCCGAGGCGTGCGTCAGGACGGACAAGAAAATTCTCGTCTCCCCTCCAGGAGGGTCGCTGCGCCTCCTGAGCGCCCGCCAGCGTCTTGCACCGCTCCGAGAGGGTGATTCCGACCTGGCCCGACACCCTCCCTCCTAACGCGTCACAGGAGCTTATGAGGCGCTGTTTCCCGTTGGTTTTCCCCATCTCCGACGATCCCTTCCAGGCTCGGTTTCCGGCAGAAAGTTTCTTCGGAAGAACACCGGAAAACCTTGATTTACAAGGAGTTGTAGCGTATTGTCGGCCATGCCCGACACAAACCGGAACAGTCATCATTCTCCCAGGCTTTCCTCTCGCATTCCAGTCCGGAAGGACGATCCGCCAAGCCCGGAGGAGCTCTCCGGAGAACTGCTCGAAGACGTTTTCTTCGCTCCGTTGGGTGCCACGCTCCAAGCCGCCGATATCACCCGCCAATGCCCCGCACTTGATGATCTCTCCTTCGCCAGTCTCTGCGTCCTGCGTGTCCTTGAAAGCTCCAAAACCGGACGCGACTTCATCCAGACCCACGGCATCCCCAATTTCTCCGGGCTGACCCGCGGCAACTATTTTGCCACCCTTTCGAGCAAGCGCCGCCTCGGCTTCATGAAGGATCTCGCCGGGAACCTGCGCGCCGTCCATCTGCCGCTTCTCCGTGCCCACGACGACCTGCTGGCCTCCTTTCCCGAACTGGAGGGCTGGGAGGTCTGGGCTGCGGACGGTCACAAAATCGAGCATGCCACCCACGATTCCCGCAACGCAAAAGACCAATACGCCCCGGTCAACGGCATCTACAAACTCGACATCCGCACCGGTTGGGCCGATTTCCTGGCGCTGTCCAAGCCCACTGCGAGGGGCCTCGAACACGAAATCAAGACCCTCAAGCGCCAGGATCCCGGGGAACTCCGCTGCGGAGCCGGCAAAGGCCAGTCCAGCCTCTTCGTCTATGACCGGGCCGTCATCGACTTCCAATACGCCTACAATCTCAAACAAAGCAAAAGCATCTACATCCTCACCGAGTGGAAGGACAACCTCGCCCCCATGTGCGCCATTCCCCGGGAAATCGACCGGAAGAACCCTGCCAACGAACTCATCATCCGCGATGAAACTCTCAGCTTCGACAACTCCCCGGGCCAATGGCGCAGAATCACCGCCATCTGTCCCGACAGTGGCAAAACCTACATCACTCTGACCAATCAAATGACCCTGCCGCCCGGCGTGCTCAGCGAATGCTACCGTCTGCGCTGGAGGATTGAAAAGGCCTTTGACCAACAGGAACAGAAGCTCGACGAAAAAAAAGCCTGGGCCAAGAGCGAGACCGCCAAATCCATTCAGGCCATCGCCATATGCATCGCCCACAATTTGCTGAAAATCTTCAGTGCCACCCTCAAGGCCGAGCAAGATATCCAGGACAGCAAGGTGATCCGAGCCTACCACGCCGATCTCGACAGGAGGGAGGAACAAGCCCGGGAAGCCGGTCGGTCCTTTCCAAAAAAGCTCTATCTAGCCCTCTACCGCCCCACAGAACTCAGCCTGCAGTTCATCCGTTGGCTGCGATCTTGCCTCCGCCGTTCGACCCCATACCAGCAGGCCCTGCGTATCCTGCGCCCCCTCATGGATAAATACATCTAGCCCAACGATGGACAGGGTTGCGGGCTCCGTAGATTCCCGGACAAACTATT
>JAGLDW010001622.1 GCA_023145395.1 Lentisphaeria bacterium
GATGCTTTGCATCAGCGGCCCTCAAACGAAATTCAAAATGTGAGTAAATAAGAGAAAACGAGATGAAGAGGCTGGTTGTCATTCTATTGATCACGGTGTTTGCTGGTTGCACGGCGCTGCGCCCGGGATCCGGAGATCTTTGCCCTTTCCTGTCGAAGGTGCTGGTGGAGCATGGTGCCGCATTGTCTTCCGATGCTGCTGTCTTCGCCATCGAAGCGCAGTGGGAATACAGACCTGACAGGTACGGTTTTGTGCTGGATGTCACGGGTGAGTCCTTTGCCAAGATTGACCATTTTCTTCGAAGCCATTTTGGAGAACCCAAGATCTGGGATGAGGCCAATGTTGATGGGCCTTCGCACGCAGTGTTCAGCCCAGAGCAGACCGGTGGCCCTGCCATCCAATACCTCCGTATCGACACCGGATCACAGGTCATTTGCATACGAATTGGCGCTCGGCGCTCTGAATAACCCATGTTCGTGAGGAGGTCACGTGAAGACACGTAAGCTGATTCTTGTCATTGCCCTTTCCTTGCCTTTGACATCCGGAGCGATCGACATTGTTGTGGATGGTCGTGCGCAGACCGCAATTGTCGTGCCGGATGGGGCATTGCCCGTGGTGATCTACGCTGCCCGGGAATTGCAGTATCACATACGCAGAGCCACTGGCTGCGAACTGCGCATTGCTGCGGAGAAGGAGCGGCCGGTTCGCCACGGAGGCTTGATCTACCTCGGCGCCACGCGTCGGTCTGCGGCAGTCAACATCGATTTCGAAGCATTAGCCGCCAACGGATTCGTGATACGCGTGGTGGACGCCGACTTGCTCCTCGCCGGTCGGGACGGCGAGGGTGTCGCTGTGGGCGGATATCGGAACAGCACGCCGTCGGGCACGCTGTTTGCCGTCTACGAGTTCCTGGAGACACAGTTGGGGGTGCGCTGGCTCTGGCCTGGGAAACTGGGTGAGTTCATTCCTGCTGCCGACACGCTCCGAGTGGACCGCCTCGATGTTACCCAGGAACCCCGGGTGCCCGTGAGTTGTTTGCGTGTCAGCGGACGCGGTTCCATGCTCGGCTGGAGCTCGAAAGCTGCTCGGGACAAGTTCTTGCACGACCAGGACGTGTGGATGCGGCGTCAGCGTATCAGCCAGCTTGCCTCCATCTCGTGCGCTCACTCGTTCACGACTTGGTGGAAGACCCATGGCGAAGCGCATCCGGACTGGTTCCAGCGTCTTCCTGACGGTCGTCGCGGTCCGCTCAAGGGTGATCTCAGTGGCAAGAATGTGACCATGTGCGTGTCCAATCCGGAATTTCATCGTGAAATCATCCGAAAATGGGTGGCGAAGGGTGGGCCAAAAACGGGCGCAGTCATTCGTTTGGGCGAGAACGACACACCGGGTATGTGCACGTGCGAAGCATGCCGGGCCTGGGATGCGCCCCAGGAGGGGTTCGAACTGAATCCGTACTGGTCGGGGAAAGACATTCCGGACAGAAGTGCCCGGTTTCGCATGCTGTCTCTGCCGGATCCCGCCCGTTCCCCATCGCTTGCGGACCGGTACGCCAGATTCTACATGACGGTTCTGAACCTGGCTCGGAAGGAATCTTCCGACGCACGCGTGGCTGGGTTTGCCTATGCGAACTACGCTCGCCCGCCGATGGAAACCAAGTTGGATGATCATGCCATCATCACACTCGTTCCCGCGTTCTACTGGCCTTGGACCGAGGCAAAGCGGAACGGCTTCCGCATGCAATGGCAAGGCTGGAGCCGTGCTGGTGCGCGCCTGTTTCTACGCCCGAACTACACCCTTTCCGGGCATAACATGCCGGTCTTCCATGCTCGAAAACTAGCTGAGGATTTTTCGTTTGCCTGGCGCAATGGACTCATTGGAACAGACTTTGACTCGCTGCTTGGCGCCTGGGCCACACAAGGCCCAAACTTGTATGTGCTCGGGCGACTTCACGCGCGACCGGATCTCACGGCCGAGAAGATTCTTGAGGAGTATTTCGCGGGATTTGGTCCGGGTCAGGCGAAGGTAGCCGCGTATTTTGCCCACTGGGAGGCGCTGTCCGACCGGATTACGGACGAACAGTTCGATCGCTATTGCGAAGAAGAAAGCGGCGGAAGTTTCAAGGACTGGGTGCGTGTCGCAGATCGTGTGTTCCCTCCATCGGTCATGGAAAAAGGGAAAAGCCTGCTCGACCAAGCCGCAGTTGCCGCGACCGGGGATTCGCTGGCAGAGAAACGTGTGGCCTTTCTGCAGATCGGGCTTGAGGACGCACGGCGTACGCTGGCGGCGCTGGCGGCCTTCAAGGAATATGAGAAGGGGGGAGCGGACAGTGCCCTCAGAACCTATGCGAGCGCACTGCGTGAACTTGAGAAGTACCGGCGCGAACACGAGCACACCGGATTCGCGAATCTCTATTATCTCGCATTTCGCGAAAACCGGGTCTGGGACCGCTCTCTAATCCTGTTGCGCGAGGACATGCAACGGCTTCCGGACCCGTGGAAGTTCATGTGGGATCCGGGCGAGGCGGGGGACACGCTCGGCTGGCAACATCGTGAGTTCGACGACACAAAATGGCCCGAAATCGGTACGGCCTCCGCTTGGGAGAAACAGGCGGTTGGGAAAGCGTGGCGGAAGAGGACCGGCGTTGATTTCAACGGCATCGGTTGGTACCGGAGCACGTTTCGTGTCACCCCTGAGCAGGCGACAGAGCGTGTCAGCCTGTTGTTCGGAGCGGTCGATGAGGGCTGCACGGTCTGGGTGAACGGGAAGAAATTGCTGACCCGAGTCTTCGATTTGCAGAAGAATCCGAACTCCTGGGCCGAACCGTTCGAGGTCGTCGTGTCGGATCTGATCACCGCCGATGCGTCCAACAGCCTTGCCGTTCGGGTTGAGGACCGCAGCGGTGCCGGGGGAATTTGGAAGCCGGTCTGGCTCAACGTCACGGCCGAGCCGGACACGGAGGGGAATCTGCTGCGCAACGCGGGCTTTGAAGAGATGCTAGAGGGCACTAAGAATTGGTACTTCATTAGCTACGAGAACAAGGATGGGCAGACGTACACGGTCCAACGCGACTCGGGGGTGTTCCACAGCGGTGCCCGCTCCATGCGCATCCAATCGAGCACGCAGGCGGACGGTCGTCTTGTGCAGATGATTCCGGAGCTTGACGCCGATCTGCTGTATCGGCTTGTCGTGCGGATCCGCACCGCGCCCGGGTTCCGGGGCAGTGTTGGAATCCATGTTGGCGCCCGGGCTTCGTGCAAGGATACAGGGGGTGCCTGGCGTGAGCTGGTGCTGGAGAACGTGCCTGCGCCCAACGGCAAACTCTATTTGGGGCTCTGGGTGAACCGATGTACGGGAACCATCTGGCTCGACGACATCGAGCTACACCCCATGCCGCTTCCCAAAGAGCCCGCACGGAGATAACTGGGACAGCAAGAGCCCGGCTCAGCTGAGGAGACTTCCAGAGTTCGCCCGCGCCGATGCACGAACAACGAAAGCACTGTGGACGGCGTGTTGCACACTCAAATCCGCCTCAGAACGAAGCGGATGGCCGTGCGCCGCCTCGCCCCGCTGGGCATTGGAAAACTTCAGTTGCAGAGATCGAG
>JAGLDW010001623.1 GCA_023145395.1 Lentisphaeria bacterium
CGACGAGCAACTCATCGAGTTACGCACATTGCTCGACCGCTATGGCATGAAGGTCGGCTGCATCGAGTCCTCGCTGGCCAAGGTCCATCTTCCGGATGCCGAACGCCGCCAGCAGGAAGCCGAGAAGCTCGAGGGGATCATTCGCGCGGCCGACGCGCTCGACTGCCGTCTGGTCCGCTCGTTCTTCTACTGGCAACCAGATACCGAGCTCAAGGGCGCGCTGGCCGTACGTCCTGACGAACAGCAAAAGGTGCTCGATCTCTTCATGCCGCTCGCCACACGTGCCCAGGAGGCCGGTCTCACGCTCGCCTTCGAAAACTGCGGAGTCACCCACGACGAAGTCATCACCATGGTGGAGGCCCTCGACATTCCGGGCTGGGGCATGGCCTGGGACACCTCCAACACCTGGCTCTGCGAGGAGCGCGAAACGGACGAGGACGCTTTCATAAAGCGCATGGTATCCCATGCGTGTCTAGTCCACGTCAAGGCGGGGGGAGCAGTCGAAGGTGTCTCCAATTTCACGATTCCCTACGAAAAGGTTCTGCAGATCTGCGACTGCGGAGGCATGCGGGGTCCCATCAGCGTGGAGACCCACAACCCAGACAAGACAGTGTCCAACACCGACATGAGCAAAGCCGTCGTCGATGTCCTGCGCACAGCCTGGCCCTCTGCCGCACCGGGACTGCTGAAGAACACGAGCGCCAAACCCCAGGTGACGCGCCCCTGGGCCGATGATCCTGTGCGCTTTGCCGTCGTGGGCCTCGGCATGGGACACAACCGCGCCAAACTCATCGCGGATACCAGCGGCGTGCAACTGGTCGGCGTCTGCGATCTTGTCGAGGAACGGGCCAAACGCACTGCCGATGCCTGCGATGCGCCCTGGTCCACGGACATCCAACGCTGGCTGGACGACGACTCGGTCGAAGTGGTCTACGTCATGACCGAAACGGGAAGGCACGGAGAAATCGCCGAACGCGCCCTCGAAGCCGGAAAGCATGTCATCACCACCAAACCCATGGACGCCAGCCTCGCCGCCTGCGACTCCATGATCCGCAAGGCCGAAGAAAAAGGTCTGCTTCTCGCCGTGGACTTCGGACGACGTTTCCAGGCCGACCTTGTCACACTGCGCACGGCGGTCTCCGAAGGATGGCTGGGAAAACTGCTCTCCGCCAGCTTTGAACTCAAAATCCTGCGTGACATGGACTATTTTCGGAAAAATGGCGGTTGGCGGGGCACCCGTCGCTGGGACGGAGGCGGCGTACTCTCCAACCAATCCATTCATCACATCGACGAGTTCGCCTTCGCGGTTGGCCTGCCCCAGCGCGTTCGCTGCGTCCTGTCCACGCAGACACACGACATCGAAGCAGAGGACTACGGCACAGCCGTGTGGGAATATGCGGACGGCATGACACTCACGTTCACAGGAACCACGAGCTACCCCCACAAAACATGGTTTGACCGCTTCGAGCTGACAGGCTCGGAGGGCGCCTATTTCCGCGGCGAGGGAGGTCCCTTCGAGAAGACCATGGAGCGCTGGTTCCTCAACGGCGCCTGGGTTGACAAACCCTTCCGCGTCACGGAACCCGAATGGCTCAGCGCTGCGGACAACATGGCCGCCGCGCTACGCACCGGCGCACCGCTCACCTGCACCGGCGCCGACGGGCGACGCACCCAATCCATCCTCGACGCCATGTACCGATCCGCCTACGAAGCCGATGGCGCCTGGGTCGAACTCACACCAGATCCCGGTTGACACGCTCTGGCCTGTTCGCGTCCCCGCGAACTCCGCACATCCGGGAGGGCGAAGCTCCCGCTG
>JAGLDW010001624.1 GCA_023145395.1 Lentisphaeria bacterium
CGTGGGGACACGGCGGTTGAGGGCAACCGCCCTCCAAGTGCTTCGGGGTGCCGCTGGCGTTCGCCATCCTCGGTGATACCCCACGAGACTGAGGCGTTACCGTTTCCCCGCCTACAGATTTGCCAAAAACGATGGATGGCTCTACTGTTACATGTATAGAGGGAATAGAGAAACACGACTCGACAACCTGGCCCACCAGCGTGGTGAATTCCCAGGACTGACGAGACGCTTGGACAAGAATTGCACAACAAGATCCGTCACCAAAAGAGGAAGAACACATCATGAACGCAACCAGCCCTCGCAACACACCTTCCTGGCTACGCATCGTAGCACTCACGGGTTTGTTCATCGCCATCTGGACGAGTGCCGGAGAGAGGGTCGTCCACGTCAAACCCACCGCTACGGGAACGGGTGATGGCTCAAGCTGGACCAACGCCACCAGCGACCTCCAGGGTGCCATCGACGAGGGGGGTGGGAGCCAAGTCTGGGTCGCTGCGGGAACCTACAAGCCCACAGGGGGAACGGACCGGACCATCTCTTTCCAACTCAAGAACGGAGTGGCGGTCTACGGCGGCTTTGACGGCACGGAGACCGAGCTTTCCGCGCGCGCTCCCGACACCAACACCACCATCCTCTCCGGTGATATTGGCACTGCCGACACAGATGCCGACGGGGACGGAGTGCCCGACACGCCCGGTGGCGACAGCGGCGATAATTCCTACCACGTGATCGACAATCCCACCCTCGACCCCAACATCAATGGAACCGCCGTTCTCGATGGCTTCACCATCACCGCCGGACTCGCCAACGGCAATCCGGACTATGACGAGGGGGGCGGGATCCGCAACAGCCACTCTTCGCCCACCATCACCGACTGCATCGTCAGCGGCAATGCAGCCAAAACCAATGGCGGAGGCATCGTTAACACCCGTAGCTCCTCTCCGGCGCTGAGAAACTGTACTGTGAGCGGGAACAAGGCTGACGAGCACGGCGGAGGGATCTACAACTTCGCCGGCGACCCAACTTTGACCAACTGCACCGTCAGCAACAACACCGCCCTGCTTCACGGCGGCGGGGTCTATAACTACAAACCCAACTTGCCACTGGTCAATTGTGTCTTCAGCAACAACACCGCCAGCGATGGCGGCGGAATCTACAACTACCTCTGTTCACCGACATTGACCAACTGCACACTCACCGGCAACAGCATCAGCAGCAGCAAAGGCCGTGGCAGCGCAGTCTACAACCGACAATCCTCGCCGGCATTCACCAACTGCATCGTCTGGCAGAATGCCCCGGCACCAGTGTTGCGTCCGATTTTCATCTTCCTTGCATTTGAAATCCACAATGACAGTTCCACACCGACCTTTTCCCACTGCATCGTCAAGGGCTCCGGCGGCTCAGGCTTCTGGAATACATTTGTCGGAACGGATCTGGGTGGCAACCTCGGCATAGCCCCATTGTTCGTGGATGCCACCAACCCCGATGGCGCCGACAATGTCCCCCGCACAGACGATGACGGACTGAAACTACAGAAAACATCCCCCGCCATCAACGCAGGAACAACCGCCGGCGCACCAGCCCAGGACATCACCGGAACGGACCGCCTGGGAATGCCCGACATCGGCGCCTACGAGTTCTCCGTGGCACCCCGAAGAATAGCCCTTTCCTACGTCAAACTGGACGGTGACAACAAGACAGGGCAGTTTCTTAACGACCTGACCTTCAAGAGCACTGGATATCCCTACGAGTTCCGCTTGGGAGATTTCGCGAGCCGCCACCCAGATGCGTGGCGTCCCCTGCTTGCTCCAAATGCCAAGGGTGTATACACAATCCCCGAAGTGGATATCCGTGCGTTCATGGACCTGGGCGGAGGGGACACATCGGGCTATCTCTACCTGAATGTGCGTAATCAGACCTACGAGAAAACGGTTCGAGTACTGGTGCGCACACAAAAACCGTCGGGCTCCTACTACGGCCTGTACAGCTCGGAGGGTGCCAAGAACAAGCTATCCTTTTTCACAAATGTGCAACTGCGCACGAAGGCAGACGGGAACCCGAGCAAGATCCTCTTCACCCATATCAAGGGTCTGCTAGACGATTCGCGGATCTCTCCCCGTGTATACACCCCTCTCACCTACAATGCCCAGACTCGCTACTATTCCGTGTTTCTCGATCCTCTCCAGAACTTCTGGAGCGACGCCAGTCGCAAGTACTACATGCAGCTGGAAAACGAGCTTGGGCTACGATCCTCCATCTACACCATCACCGTCCGGACGGTTCGCCCCATCGTCAGCTACGCCGTTTTGCGGAACGAGGACGGCAGAAGCAACCGACTCACCGACCTTGGAGATGGAAAGGTCCTACTGCGCCTGAAGGCGAGCCGGGACCCCGTGAAATACCAGCTCGCCGACACCAAGGACTTCAGCGACAGGAGCGAAGAGCATTTCTTCGAGAATGAAACCATCCAGGAGGACGAGGATGCGACTGGAACCTATCAAT
>JAGLDW010001625.1 GCA_023145395.1 Lentisphaeria bacterium
TCCCGATCCCTTTCCTCGATATCGGTGGGCCTTGGTGCGACCTCTGGAATCGGGGCGATGGGGGTAAGGGGGTTGTTACTTCCATCACTGGTTCCATCACTGGTTCCCATAGGCTGTCCACCGGGTGATCGCAGGCTCTGTCCACCGGGTGATCGCAGGCTCTGTCCACCGGGTGATCGCAGGGCTTGGTCCACCGGGTGATCGCAGGGGTCCCAAATAGGCACGGGCGACCCCTTCTTTTTGGGCTCACTCACAAGCTTTACGTCAAGAGCATTCACGTCAATGCGACGGCTTCGAATGTTGGTGAGCTGCCCCGCGGTGTTTCGGTGTCGGCCTACATCCACGATCCATCCTGCTTTAGTCATACGCCGAAGCCCTCGCCGCACAGACCCCGCAGGCATTCCGTGCTTTTCGCAGAGTCCGCCGATCCCGACGAAGATGCCTTCACCCTCATCATTGGCGTAGCCTGCAAGGATGGCGAGCACCCGCGCCTCTAGGCGTGTTGCACCTGGAAGCTCGGCAAGGGCTACGGTGTTGACGAGGGCGAAACTCATGCGCCCACTTCACAAAGGTTCGTCGGCCCGTTCTTGAATCCCCAAGTGCGTCTGCACCTTCGGCACGTCACATGCCATCGGTTAGAGGTGGCGTCTTGGGGCCTACTCGCACCACATGCAGCCGAGTGAGATTGCGACATGAGCGTTGATTCAACGGCGAGGTGGGTTACCCCATCAATCCGCGCATACGAGCTAGGCCACCATACGCTCCGGCCTTCGCATATTTCGTAGTCGTGATCCGCGCAGTTGGGCTTCATTGGGCGCCAAGCGCAGACAGTTCGAACGCACGCAGCTTCTCGAAATCGCTCGGGCTCACCACAACGGCGACCGTCGACCCGTTCAGCGTTACACCAACGGCACGGCCATCTTCGACCTTGCGCAAATACTCGGCGTTCTTCGCCTTGAAGTTGGTTGAGGAGACCATATCGAGTGCGGATAGTTTCGTCATTC
>JAGLDW010001626.1 GCA_023145395.1 Lentisphaeria bacterium
CGCAGATAGGGAACGGCGCAGACGATCAACTCGGGTGTGTCCTCTCTATTCCTGAGCACGATCACTTCATCGTCCTCGCTGGCGGCGGCACCGCCGATGACATGCACACTGAGTGCCTTGAGAAGCTCTCCGGGCGCGTCGAGGAAGGAAGGCGAATCGTGATTTCCCCCGATAATCACCACATGGCGACAGGGCGTGGCACCCACCTGGCACAGGAAACGGTAGTAGAGCTCCTGGGCGCGGTTGCTGGGCGCACTCGTATCGAAGATATCCCCCGCCACTAGCAGGGCATCCACTTGCTCCGTCTGGATCGCCTCCGCCAGCCAAGCAAGGAACTCCTCGAACTCCTCGTAGCGCTTTCTGCCGTACAGAGATCTGCCCAGATGCCAATCGGATGTGTGAAGAACTCTCATGTCATCGCCGCTCCCAATTGCCGTTCTTGATACGCCTTCTGGTGCCCTGGAATCTGGTCGTCATGTTTTCCTGCGTACGTGCGTATCAAAGTCATGTAGCCGTCTTGTGTACCGTCAGGATCGGTCAGGATCGCCCCAACCGCCCTGCCATGTTCACTATATCCCAAGATATCAGCGAAAAGGGACGCTCCGTGACACACCGGACGCCACAGATTTTGGAAAACACTTCAATTCTCTCATGTTAGCAGTCCCGCAGTTCTCCGCACCGGCGGTCCGCATGGACGATGCGGTCTCCGAGAGGACCGCTTTCAGAAAGGCGGTGTCGGGGGGGCCGCTTCGGTCCATTGTGGGAGGGATTCCGCAGGGCCTTCGTTCGCCAGTTGGTTCAGCAGCGGGAAGAGGATCTCAGTGCGGACAGCCAGTGAAAGGGGTTGGTTGCACGCAGCAAGGAGTTGGCCTATCTGCCAGACCCCATCGCTCGCACGGAGCAGTGACAACGTGGCTCGAACTGGGCTGGTAACCCGGTAGATATAATAATCTCCCGCCAGGATGCGATGTGCATAGTTCACGCAGCAGTTCCGCTGCATCTCCGCTTCAGTAATCAGCTCCGACAGCGCCCGGATCGGCTTGATGCCGCTCTCCGGACCCGGCACAACTGGCGGAGGGGGAAATCCCTCAGGCAGGAGTCTGCGCAGGTCCAGATGCCGCCATTCCCGCTCCGTTCGCGCAAGAAGGCTCTTGAGTTGCCCGGCGCTGTGAACGGGGGACAAGGGTCGATCGAGCCCGCACTGTGCGAACATCAGGCGTGCCAACTGGTGCAGAACGACCTGTGCCGTGGCTCGGTTCGACATATCCCTCACAAGCTGCGGTGTCAGTGCTGCACGGAAGCTGCCAAAGCAGTCAATCAGTTCACCGTGTATCCGCGGCGCGTGCCTAAGCAGCTTGAGATCTTGTTTGTTGCCCACGTTGAGAAGATGGCGAAACTCAAGTAGACGCTGAACGGTCAGCGATGCCGGATCGAGCCGCTCCAGAAGGCGGACAGCAGAGGTGCTGCCAGGGAAGCCCAGCCATGCAAGGATGTCCCGACGTTTTCGGTGGATCAGAGCCCTGACGCTGCGCAGGGGGCGGGACACAGAGTGAAAAACGTCTGCATGGGCCAATGCGAAGGCCAGGGGCAGGTGGCTCTGCGCTAGCTCTGTGGCCGCAGGTCCACAGCGACTCAGGTAAGCGTATAGTCGCCAGCGTCCTTCCGGGATGGCTTTGAGCAACGGCAGAAACGGCTCTGGCATTGATGAAACGAA
>JAGLDW010001627.1 GCA_023145395.1 Lentisphaeria bacterium
AGATGAAGTTGGGTGGGCAGTCCGCATTGCTGCCGCATAGATCGACGCATTGACAGGTGAGCGAATCGCAGTACTGCTCATCGGGCGTGCAGATGCCGCCGCAGCAATCGGTCAGGCCGCAGGCGTGGGTCGTGTAATTGCAGGTTTGCGGCGAGATGCAGTCGTCGTTGGAGTCGCAGCCGGGCAGGCATTCGCCGGTGGCGGTATTACACCAGGTCTGGGCGGGGCAGGACTGGGGCGTGCAGCCGGAGGACTGACAGTGGTGATCCACGCAGACGTAGCCCTCCAGCGGGCAGTCGATGTCCTGGACGCATTCGTAGATGCACAGTCCATCGGGGCCGCAGAGGGGGAACTCGGGATCCAGGCAATCGCTGTCCGAACGGCATCCTTCGCTGTCCGGGATGCAGGAGCCGAAGTTGCAGGAGAAGCCCCAGCAGCAGTCGTCGTCGCCCTGGCAGATGGCCGGGGGCGCGGTGCATTGACCGTTGCGGCAGATCAGGCAGGTGGCCCCGGCGCAATCTTCCCGGGTCACGCAGGTCTCCGGTCGACAGCTGCCCTCGCGGCAAATTTCGCCTTCCGGGCATTCCCCGTCGATCGTGCAGTGGGTCTCGTCGCCGCCTGAGGCTTGGCAAGTGCCGCTGATGCAATTCTCGCCGGTGTAACAATCGCAGTCGGTGACACAGGGATCGGTGTCCAGGCCGTCTTCGCATTTTTTGCTGGCGGCGTTGCAATGCTGATTGCTTGCCTTGTCGCATTCGTAGTTGCAGCCCGAGGGGCATGTGTCGCCGGCCGTGCAGATGCCGCCGATGCATTCTTCCCCATCGCAGCAATCTTCGGTTTTTTGGCAGACCACGGCGCATTCGTCGCCGCCGTCCTCGTTTTCGCCGTCGCTGATTGTGCCCCCATCGGGTGGGTTTTCATCGGAGCAAGCGGTCGGCAGCACAAAAAGAGCAAGGGCCATCATCATGGGAATCAGCATCGAACTATTTTTCATCGTTCATCTCCTGCGAGTAATTCAATTTGTGCTTCGATACTAGGGGTTCAGGGTCGATCTCGTCAAGTCCGCCAAGCGGAAAAGCGCACGTCGTATGGATTTCCGCACCAATGTGATCAAAGGTCTGGAAGTG
>JAGLDW010001628.1 GCA_023145395.1 Lentisphaeria bacterium
GTATGCGACCCATCTGCTTGAAGCGGGTGTGAGCCTGCGCCAGATCCAGGTCTGGCTGGGGCACAGTTCCCCGACCATGACCGCGCACTATGCCCGGCTCACACAACAGAGCACCCATGCGGCAGGAAAGATCCTGGCAGACCTGATGGATGACATCAGCAATCTTTCCGCCTGATCGCCATGGGTAAGCTGGGTGAACTATTCCGCACCCATGGTCCTGAATACCGTAGGCGTTTCGCCGAGCGCATGAGCCTGGATCAACTCCGGGCCATGCACGCAATCGAAACATGTCATACCCCCGCAGCAGGTTCCGCGCTTTGGCGCTGCACTCGCTGCGGGCACGGTCATTTTACCTACCAGGGATGCGGCAACCGTCATTGTCCCTCGTGCGGCAGAACCGCTGCCGCCGAGTGGCTACAGAAGCAGTCTGCCCTTCTTCTGCCCGGCGTCACCTATCATCTCGTCACATTCACCGTCCCCGAAGGGCTGCGCAGACCCATCCGTTCGCATCCGCGTGAGCTGCTTGATCAGCTCATGCGCACATCATCGAGCACGTTGCTTGATCTGTGCGAGAACACGAAATGGGTAGGAGGGGTTCCGGGTGTGACCGCTGTGCTGCACACCTGGACACGGCAAGGCGAATACCACCCGCATGTTCATTTCATCGTCACCGGCGGAGCGCTTGACGAAAAGGGGCTGTGGCGCAACTCACATCCAAGGTTCCTCGTTCCTGTGCCTGCCCTGTCGAAGGTGTTCTGCGCCCGCCTGCACGATGAGATCAAGGAGAAGCACCCGGAACTGTTCGCCCTGATCAAGCCATCAGTATGGAACTGGAGGAAGAAGAAATGGGTAGTCCATTCAGAACCCGTCGGCTCCGGCGAGCATGCGTATCGTTATCTGGCGCGTTATGTCTACCAGGTCTTCCTCTCCGAATCAGCCATTGGGCAGCATGATGCCAGTGGCATCACGGTGCGTTATCGAAAAAGCGGATCCAGAAGGCTGCGCACCATGCGCCTTGAGCCCATGGAATTCCTGCGCCGCTTTCTTCAGCATGTATTGCCCTCGCGCTTCTGCAAGGTCCGCCACTACGGCTTGCACCACAGTTCAAAACGCAAAACAATAAAGCGCCTACAGGCCGCCATGGCGATTGCACTGGGACGCGAGCTTCCTGAGCCGATACCTTGCGACAAGCCCGAGCCAATCACCTGCTCGAAGTGTGAAGCGGACATGGTGTTCGAGAAGCGTTTTACCCGGCTTCAGCGACTCGCATTTGCAAGCGCGGCACCGCGAGGACCACCGTCATGAACAGAACGCCTAAGACATTGCGACCTCAATCGACTCGTCTTCGCAAAGCAGCAGTGCATGCGGCACGTTACCCCTGCGTCCGCCATGCGGAAAACAGGCTCTGCATGGCCGCTTCGCCCGGCCAAAAGCATGTCGGGAGGTGGTGTCTTGCGCAAGACACCACCTCCCGACTACCCGGACCGCTCCGCAAATCCCCGGCGCACCTTCTCAGGCACCGCACCGCCAGGTGAAAAACACATAGGGCCGCTATCACCACCCAGCTTAGTCCAACACAAGCTTTC
>JAGLDW010001629.1 GCA_023145395.1 Lentisphaeria bacterium
AGATCACCCAGTCCGGGCTGTTGGCGCCGAGAATCGCAACTGGCGACCCCTTCTCCACTCCGAGAGCCATGAGTCCGCGGGCGGCTGCCGTGATTTCGTCTGCGTAGGCACGCCAGCTCGTGGTCACCCATCCGGAATCGTCGCGCACGGCGTAGGCATCAGCCTCACCGCGATCGGTCCCCGCTCTCAGGATCATCTGCGGAATTGTTTCGAACGACATGGCAGCTCCTCTCAGCCGAACAGGCTCCCGGCAGCCAATCTACGTGATTGGCTGTGAGGTTGCCCGGAACACTGATCGGCGAGTCAGAAGCGAAGCACCCGTATCCTGCACGTCATGAAGATCGCACTTGCCACTCTGAACGGGAAGACAGTCACCGGGCACTTCGGGCGGACGAAAGCCTTCGTCGTCGTCAATCTTGCGGACGGCGCCGAAGCGGGGCGGGAAGTCCGCGACGTCGGCTCCTGCACGCAGGGCGACCATCCGGATCCCGGCCATCGTCGCCGCCACCACGATCTCGTGGATACTGTTCGCGACTGCCAGGTTGTCATCGCTGGAGGAATGGGGCTACCCGTCCAAGATCGGTTGCAGGGAGCCGGGATCGAGGTCGTGCTCACGGACATCCGATCGATCGACGAAGCCGTTCAGCAGTATGCGGCCGGAACGCTTGCCCACGATGCCGACCGAGCCCACTCCCCCGGCGGCGACCACCACTGAGCCATCGTGTCAGTCCCCGTCCGTGGCGGTGAACATCTCCTACCATTCGAGCCCCTGCCCTCGTAGCTCAGGGATAGAGCACTGGTTTCCTAAACCTCCCACCGCCAGCGCTGTGCTAACCGCCAGAAACCCCAATTCCTCTGGCCTGAGCGCTACCGATGCCAGAAAGTCATGTGCTGTATCCAGATCATCTCTTGCGACCTGAATCAGCAGAGGCCGTGGCCGCCCACATTGCCCAACATCGGCGGACCCAGTCTCGGTGGTGTTGCTACGGAATGGGGCTCTGAGGGACGGATCCGCGTCAGGTCAGCGGGCGGCAGAGAACACCCGCTTCAGCTATGTTTGGCCGATGGGCGAGGCCTGCAGTTCACCTTGTACGTCAGTAGCAGGTTCGGCAATCCCGGCAGCCGCAACTGAGGCACGCATAGGGGGATTGAGCAGTCAACCCGGCCACAAGTGACGACTAACCAGCCTCGGAGGAACCTGGTTCCTCCCCTTCAACTTCTTCCTCTAGGTGCGCATCACTCATCATGAGGAGTTCAACCAGGGCCTTGGCGTGATAGAAATTGAGACGCTGCACCTCAAGGGGAAACCTGTGACCCGTCTCGAGATCCTCGAGGACCACTGTGCGCACGGAAATACGCTGGTGAACCTCGACACCGAGCTTGTCCCTGTCGATCTTGGCGATGGGGTCAAGGTGGTAGCTCAATGTTCTCATCCCGAATAGGTAGACCTCATCCGGTGAAACTGCCACGCAGATAAGTGGAGGGAGATTCTCGCTGAGACCCATCATTGTACGACCCGCCGCCGCTCCGCCAGCGGCACCGAACGACTGCCCCCAAGTGTTCCGTCCGGTTGCAGCCCCGCCAGCGAAAGAACCCGCGGCAGCCCCTGCAGCTGTGGCACCGGCCGATCCCTTTGGGTTGAATGTGGCGACACTGCTGATCGAATCATCACCAGTAGCAGCGATCGCGGCCTTCATGAGCTTCTGTTCCTTGGACAAGAGGGCCTCCTCGGTTTGCTAGTGGATTTCACCCGAGTGTATATACGCTCGTACATCACGACCGACTTCAGGAGACACTCAAAGCACGAGGCATCGATTTGGACAACTGCCCCGCACATGACGAAGCACTCATGTGCGCGGTCTTGTTGCTGCCGCTAACGATCGCTGTGCAAGTAGGTGTAGGCAAGCTCCGCAAGCATGATCACCTGAAGACCCTTGGGGTTAAGATTCCCACCCCGCCCTCGTAGCTCAGGGGATAG
>JAGLDW010000163.1 GCA_023145395.1 Lentisphaeria bacterium
CTCAAAAACTGAAAAGATTATCAGAAGCATCAATTCTTGAGCGGTTTCCTGACCTTATTACATCTCCTGAGGTGGAAACAGGGCTGTGGGACGAAGCTTATTTTGTAGAAACAATAGGCTGAAACAGAACCGGCGCTTAACTCATACGGCTAATGCCGGGGCGTTTTGTGTGGGGTTGCAGTTACTATCATTTTGAGCTTTCCATACGGCCTTGGCATACTCTCTTTGTGAAACGGGACACTATCCGGTAAGATTTGTTATGTTGAGGGGAGAACTTTTGTCAAGATTCTTGTCGGGATTTGTCCAGAATAGCCGACAAAACCGACATAACATCCAAAAAGCAAAACAGCCGATTGCATAAACAAGCGGCTCTTATAGTAGAACTTTTGGTCAAGGCGAGAGGATTTGAACCTCCGACTTCTGCGTCCCGAACGCAGCGCTCTAACCAGACTGAGCCACGCCCCGATCCCGAGCCATGATCACGATGCACAACACACACCGTGCGAGACGCCGCTTACGGATCGCGGACCTCCCGAGAAAGGAACTTGCACTATAGCGTCCTCTCCTATACCTGCCAACCTCAAACTGCCAGAATCATCCGCCAAGTTTGTCAATGAGTTTGATCAGCGGAAGAAAGAGAGCGATGACGATACCGCCGACGATGACAGCAAGCATGCAGATCATGATCGGTTCAAGCATCGAAGTCAGTCCCTCGACCGCACGATCGACCTCCTCCTCGTACACATCGGCGATGCGGTTCAGCATCTCGGGGAGCGCTCCCGTTTCCTCGCCCACCTCGATCATACTGACCACCATGCCAGGGAAGACCCTGGCCTCTGCAAGCGGCTTGGTCATGCCCTCTCCCTCCTTGACCGCATCGTGCACCTTTTGGATGGCCTGAGCCACGATCTCGTTGCCTGACGTATCGCGGACAATCTGGAGTGCCTGGAGGACGGCCACGCCTGATTGCATAAGCGTGCCGAGCGTACGGCAGAAGCGAGCCACCGTCGAGCGGATCGCCAATGCATTGAATGGGGGTATCGTGATGGCCAACCAGTCGAGTGCATAGGAGCCCGGCCTCGTTGCCTTCGCGAGCATGAAGAGGATGATGAAACCAGCGATTCCCAGTGCCATGATGATGACGTGGTCCTTCATGAAGTTGCTGATGCCGATGACGATGCGCGTCAGACCCGGCAGGGGCTCGCCGGGAAGCATTTCATCGAACATTTTCGCGAATTTTGGGACGATGAAGACCATCAATCCCGAAGTGATGCCTCCCGCGACGAACAAAACCATCAAGGGATAGACCATCGCGGCCTTGACCTTGCCGATGATTTTCTGTGCCTTCTCCATGAACTCGGCCAGCCGGTTCAACACCGTCTCGAGAGCTCCGGAGGCCTCACCGGCACGAACCATGTTGACGTAGAGACGGTTGAACGAGCGGGGGTGCCCCGCAAGCGCCTCCGAAAAAGTGGCTCCGCCTTCGACAGAATCGGCGACTTGCCCAACGACTTTGGACATTCCCGGATCGCCTTTCGCCTGTCTTTCCAATGTTCTGAGTGCGCGCACTAGGGGCAGGCCGGCCTCGAGAAGGGTAGACAACTGACGCGTCATCGTGGTTAGGCTCTTGCGGTTGATCTTTGGACCGAACATCGCGATCCCGCCACTACCGCCCTTCCCCGCTGCTCCGGGAGCTTTCTTCGCACCCGCACCTGCCGCTGCCCCACCGGCAGCCTTTGCGGCGGCAATGTTCGTGGGAAAGAGCCCCATCTGCTTGAGTTGCCCCGCGGCCTCTTGCTCATTGTCCGCAGTTATGGAGCCCTTTTTCTCCTTGCCGCTGCCGTCCATCGCCGTGTATTGGAACTTCGGCATTAGGCTATCTCCTTACCGTTTTGTATCGAGGTTTCATAAAAAAAGGACATAGAGGCGATATGCCGGGGCCTCCCCGGGAATCAGCCCATTCCTCATTTCTTGGCATCGCCCTGCATTTTCTGCACAACCCCCTCGGGGTCCTTGCATTTCGTGATCAAGTCGCCATAGCTAATCTTACCTTCGTGGTAGAGCTGAAGCAAGTGCGAGTCAAGCGTATTCATTCCGTATTTGGCACCAGTCTGGATGTCAGACGTGATGCGGTAGGTCTTCCCGTCGCGGATCAGCGCCTGGATGGACGGAGTGGTGATCATGATCTCGAACGCGGCGATGCGTCCCGCCTTGTCCGCACGTTTGAGCAGGACCTGGGAAATCACGCAGATTAGCGAGACAGCCAACTGCGTGCGAATCTGCTCCTGCTGATCGGTGGGGAATGCATCGACAATGCGGTCGACAGTCTCCGCCGCTCCAGTCGTATGCAGGGTGGCGAACACAAGATGGCCCGTCTCAGCTGCGGTGATGGCGGCGGAGATGGTCTCGAGATCCCGCATCTCACCGACTAGGATGGAATCAGGATCCTGACGCAATGCTCGGCGCAGCGCCTCGCCAAAGCCAGGCACGTCGATCCCGACTTCTCTCTGGGTGATGACGCTGCGCTTGTGGTCGTGGTAGAACTCGATCGGCTCCTCGACCGTGATGATGTGCTCGGCCTTTTCGACGTTGAGAATGTCGATCATCGAGGCCATCGTCGTGGATTTTCCGCTACCCGTTGGCCCAGTGACTAGAACGAGCCCACGCGGTCGGAATAGAATATCCTTCACGGCTGCGGGGAGGCCAATATCCTCCAAGGTGAGAATGGTGTTGGAGATTGTGCGCAGCACCATGCCGATATTGCCCTTCTGGCGAAAGCCACTGACACGGAACCGTGCCTGTTCCCCAAAGGCAAAGCCAAAATCGACGGTTCCGTCCTCTTGAAGCTTTTGCTGATTGCCCTCGGAGGTGATCGACTTCATCAAGTGTTCGGTGTCTTCGGGGGTGAGCACATCGGTGTCAAGAGGCGTCATCTCTCCGTGGATTCGCAGCACAGGAGGGGAGCCAACGGGCAGGTGCAGGTCGCTGGCACCTTCATCAAGAACCAGTTGAAGGAGATCCGACATTTCGATCGTTGACATGGACATCCCCTTGTTCGCCTGAAATTGCGTGTGTCGACGACAGGCGCCGACAGCACTCAGAAGCTTGTGGCTCTGACAACCTCGTCAATGGTGGTGGAGCCCTCGAGAATGCATTGCACACCATGCAGGCGCATGGGCACCATGCCTTCCTCAATCGCCTTGTCGCGAATCGTCAGTGTGGGTTTGCGCTGGTTGATCAGCGCTTGGACGGCATGCGAGATTCTAAGCAGTTCGAAGATGCCAATCCGCCCCTTGTAGCCGGTGCCGTTGCAGATCTCGCATCCTACGCCAGTGGCAAAACTGCTACCCTCGATCTCGTCTCTTGTGAGATTAATGGCCTCGAGTTCCTCGTCCTTGGGCGTGTAGTCTTGCTTGCAGTTGCTGCATACGCGCCGGATGAGTCGTTGGGCGAGAACGCCGATGAGCGTCGAACTGATGAGAAAGGGCTCGACGCCCATGTCGATGAGCCGGGTAACCGCGCCGGCGGCGTCGTTTGTATGCAGAGTGCTCATCACGAGATGCCCGGTGAGAGAGGCCTGGATGGCCATTGCGGCAGTCTCCATATCTCGCATCTCTCCGATCATGATACGGTCCGGGTCCTGGCGCAGGAAGGCACGCAGCGCGTTCGCGAAGGTCATGTTGACCTGTTCGCGAACCTGGACCTGCATGATGCCCTCGATATCATACTCGACAGGATCTTCGGCGGTGAGGAGCTTGTCCTCAATCGTGTTGATTTCCTTGAGTCCCGAGTAGAGGGTCGTCGTTTTTCCACACCCTGTGGGGCCCGTGACCACGAAGATTCCATTTGGTCTGTGGATGATCTGGCGGACGGTGCGGACCATGTCGATCGGCATGCCGAGTTTCTCCAAGTCCAAATTCACAACCGATCGATCGAGCACGCGCAGCACAACGCTTTCTCCATACTGAGTGGGCAGCGTGCTGACGCGGAGATCGACCTGTTTGCGATTGATTCTCAGCTCGATGCGTCCATCCTGCGGGAGTCTCCGTTCGGCAATGTTCAAGCCGCTCATCACCTTGAGTCGGCTGATGACGGGAACGGCCAGCTGTTTCGGTGGAGGTGCCATCTCGTAGAGCGCGCCGTCAATGCGGTAGCGGATTCGGAACTCGTCGCCGAACGGCTCGAAATGGATATCGCTTGCCTGATCCTTAATGGCCTGGGCTAGAATCACCTGAACGAATCGGACAATGGGCGCCTGCTGTGCGAGTTGTGTCAGTGTCGCCTCGTCATCCTCGACGGGGTTGAGGTCATCGAGATGGGCACCCTTCAGTTCCTCCAGAATCTCGGCTATGCTTCCACTTCCTTCCGGATAGAAGAAGTCCAGCGCTTCGTCGATCTGCGCGGGTCGACCGACAAATATCCGGCACTCCTGTCCGATGACATAGTGCAGTTCATCCATCATTCGGTAGTCCAGGGGATCTCTGGCAATGACCCAGAGCGTTTCGAACTCCTGGTTGATGGGGATGATGTTGTAGAGGCGCGCAGTGCCCGGTGAGATCTTGTTTATGATCTCGGGAAGCATCTCTCCGAGTTTGATGTCCACAACCTCGGTGCCCAAGCTTTCCGCAATGAGCTGGAGGAGATCCTCCTCCTCGATGATCTCGTAGTTGTAGAGCACGGAGGTGAAGTCACGCCCAGTGCGCTCGTGCTCCTCGTAAACCTCCTCAAGCTGGTCCTCTGTGGCTTTGCCAGCATCAATCAGCAAATGCCACACTGTGCTCACATCGGGATCTAAGTCAAAGCTGGGCATGGATAGAAGATCCTGTCTAGTGGATGGATGCTATTCCGCTTCCTGGGCGTAGGCGGCCAGTTCGTCGGATTCCTGTTCCTCGTTGGATTCAACCGAATCATCGTCGGCCACTGTCAGGCGTATGACTTCCTCGAGTGTGGTGATCCCCGCTGCTGCCTTGCGAAGTCCGTCCTCGCGGAGTGAACGCATGCCGAGCACGCGCGCGCGGTCTTTGATCACACCCGCGTCCGCTTTTCCATAAATGAGCGACTGGATGCTTTCGTCCAGGATGAAGATCTCATAGATCCCCATGCGTCCCTTGTATCCCTTGCTGCATTCCGAGCACCCCGCGCCACGCACAAGCTGAATGTTTTCAAAATCGTCTGAGGACATGTCGAGGATGTCAAGTTCGGCCTCGCTCGGCTCCGTGGGCTCCGCACAGTTCTTGCAGATGCGCCGAACGAGTCGTTGGGCCATGATGGCACGGACGGCGGAGGCGACTAGGAAGGCTTTGATTCCCATGTCCATCATTCGTGTGATGGCACTTGGGGCATCGTTGGTATGCAGGGTGGAAAAGACCAAATGCCCAGTGAGAGCGGCGTTGATGGCGATGTTTCCCGTCTCGCTGTCACGGATTTCTCCAACCATGATGACATTGGGCGCCTGGCGCAGCATGGCACGCAGAGCGCGCACGAATGTGAGGCCAATCTCGGGGTTCATCTGAACCTGGTTGATTCCGGAAAGCTCGTACTCGACGGGATCCTCGGCCGTGATGATTTTCCGAGTGGGTTGGTTCAGTGTGTGCAGAAAACTGTAGAGCGATGTAGTCTTTCCCGATCCCGTCGGACCCGTGACCAGAAAAATCCCATCCGGGAATCCGATGATGCGCATGATCAGGTCCTGGTCGTCCTGGAAGAACCCCAGTTCGCCGATCCCCAGCATCACCGAGCTTTTGTCCAGGATACGCATGACGATGCTTTCGCCGTGCGTCGCCGGGATATCGGAAACGCGCAAGTCGAGAGTACGCCCCATGGCGGGGATCTGGATACGTCCATCCTGCGGGACGCGATGCTCGGACAGGTCCATGCCTGCCATGAGCTTGAGACGACTGATAATGCTCTTCTGGAGATATTTTGGCGGATTCTCTACCTCGTGGAGCACGCCGTCGATGCGGTATCTCACGCGGAAGCGTTTCTCGAGGGGTTCGAGGTGGATGTCGGAGGTGCGCGTCCGGAAGGCTTCGAGGATGAGCAGCGACACAAGTCGGATGATTGGCGCCTCGTCGTCGTCATCGCCATCGAACTCGGTGGTGACATCGCTGGTCGCCACCTCACTAATCTCAAGCGTGCCTTCGGTTATGTCGTCAAGGAAGGACTCGACGCTGTCCTCGACATCGCCGTAGTAGTATCCAAGTGCTTGCTGGACCTGTTTCTTGGAGGCGACCACGCCCTCGACGTCACACTTCAGGATATAGCGCACGGAGTCGAGGACCTCCAAGTCCGTCGGGTCCGCCATCGCGACGATGAGGGTGCCGACCTCTGTGCGCATCACGGGGACGACACTGTACCGCCGGGCAATGTCTCTGGGCACGGCATCCACGACATCAGGAGGAATTTTGTAGTCGGAGAAGTCGAAGGAATCCATGCCGTACTCGGAGGCGATGACCATGAGCACATCTTCTTCAGCGATGTACTTCAGGTTCTCGAGTGATTCGAGCACCGCAGTCCCGTGCGCTTCGGCTTCATCCCTGGCCTCCACCACCTGTTCATCGGTGATTAGGCCACGAAACACGAGAAGATCAACGATATAGTCTTCTGAACCAGTCACAGATACACACCTCTGAGTTGCCGAGCCGGAAACCCCTCTCGAACCGGAACGCCAAAATCCCGTCGCGTCATCCCCTCCACCTGCCAGGAGTCGCCACGGAACCAAACCAGCCTAGTATAGGTGCATCGTTCATACCTGTCAATACGAAGCGGACAGGGGATGAAAAACAAGCAAGGACACCAAGTCGAAGGAGGCGTGCGGCACCCTCATCCTTCACCTGCTGAAAAGTATGGCGCGACACCGCATATTTTTTCATGTGACCCGTGACGGGCGAGGAGGAAATGAAGCGGGATGGTGGAATCCCGTAGCGGCTCGGGGATCCCGCCGGTGGCGGGACAAGCTCGAACTTTATCCTGCCGAGGGCAGGACCCGGACTGGAAGGGAAAGATGGTAGCGGCTCAGGGACTCGAACCCCGGACACTCGGATTATGATTCCGATGCTCTAACCAACTGAGCTAAGCCGCCCCAATTCTGAATGATACTTGTACGCGAGAAGCGCGACAAGAACTCGGAATTTACCGTTTGTCTTTGTTCTTTCAAGCCGTGATATGTCAAAAATTGGTCTCGCACATCGGGCGATAGGTCAGTTCATGGACGACGACATCCGCGGGCGCAGAAATTGCATGGACAATCATGGCTGCTGCGCTTTCGGCGCACATGTACTCGGGGCGTGTCGCCTTTCGGAAGTCGGTGTCGGTTCCGCCAGGATACACCGCTGTCACCTTGACGTTGTATTCGCGGGCCTCCTTGATCAGGCTTCCTGTGAGTCCGTCCAGCGCGCATTTCATCGCGGAGTATACTCCCATGGTTGGGATTCTGGCCTTGGCGCAGGTGCTTAGCACGTTCACGATGTGCCCTTCCTGTCGTGCTCCCATATCTCGCATGGCTTCACGGCAGAGGATGTAGGGTGCTCGGAGATTGACGGCATACTGGTAGTCGAACTCTTCCAGCGTCGTGTCTGCCACTGGTGCCTTGCGGTTGTTCATTCCTGCGTTGTTGACCAGGACGTCGATCCTTTCCAGCGCCTCCACCGCGTTGCGGTACAACGCGAAAACCTGGTCTGGCGATGCCAGATCGAAGGCTTCCCCCTCGCACCCCGTTTCGTTTTTCAGGTCCCGCAGGAGTTCCTGGTTCCGCCCGGTGGCGAAAACTCGGAACCCGGCGGCACTCAACTGACCGGCCAGTGCCCTGCCGATGCCCCGAGTCGCTCCGGTGACGAGCGCGGTTCGCGCCTCTGCTGCCATCATCCTCTCCTTCCTATTCCGTTTTCGCGTTGTTTTTCCGTGCACGCGGCACCTGCATCGCGAGTACGATCAGGCAAAGCGCCATTGCAACCAAACGCGGCACCTGGACTCCGAGAGTCTCCACGAACGGCGCCAGCCTCGGGCGTAGGAGAAAGAGCGCGGCCACGCCAAGCAAGGCCGATTCATGAAGGCGATTGCGCACGAGCAGATAGTTCTGGGTGACCGAGGCGAAGGCGAACATCGCGACCATGGCCGATAGGAAGATCCAGGTCATGTGCAAGGGAGAGTTCACGCCAATTAGCAGCAATTCCTGGTTGAAGAAGAACATGAAGGGCAGGATGGCAGTGCGCATGTCGTAGGTGAATCCCTGGATCCCCGTCTTGATTGGATCGGATCCGGCGATGGCCGCGGCTGCATAGGCGGCTAGGCCGACCGGAGGCGTGTCGTCTGCCAGGATCCCGAAATAGAAGCAGAAGAGGTGGGCGGCAAGTGGATTGACAGGCATTCCTGCGGACTCCGCAAGCAGACAGAGGGGAGTGGCCACCATGGTGGCGACCACGATGTAGTTGGCCGTGGTGGGCAGCCCCATGCCCAGAACGAGAGAGACGCCGGCGGTGATGAGGAGCATGGGCAGAAGCCTCCCCCCCGCGAGGGTGCCCACAACCTGTGTGATCAGGCTCCCCGGACCCAGGCTCATGACACCCACCACCACGCCGGCTGTGGCTACAGCCACACCGATGCCCGTCATGTTGCGGGCGCCTGCCACCAGGCTGTCGAAGAGAGTTCGTCCGCTTTTCCGCCATGCGGTCCGCATGCTGGCACCGGCACGTGTGGCGACGACCTGGTCGCGCGCCACCACCAGCGTCGCCAGTGCCAGAATGGACCAGAATGCCGCGTATTCCGGCGAGTAGCGCAGCACCAGGAGGCATATGAGCAATGCCAGGGGGAGCAGAAAATGAAGCCCTTTCAGGAAGACTTCGCGGAAACGGGGAAGTTCTTCGGGCGGGGCGCCCTCCAGGCCAAGCTTGCATGCCTCGAGATGGGTGATGAAAATCAGTGTCAGGTAGGATACAACGGCGGGGATAAAGGCTGCCCGGACCACGGCAAGATAGGGAACTTGGCATTGTTCGGCGATGAGAAACGCCGCAGCGCCCATCACGGGTGGCATGAGTTGGCCGTTCGTGCTTGCGGCCACTTCCACGGCCGCCGCCTTTTCCGCCGGATATCCACAGCGTTTCATGAGCGGGATGGTGAACGTGCCGGTGGTGACTGTGTTGGCGATGCTCGACCCGGAGACCATGCCCGTCAGTCCGCTGGCCAGCACAGCCGCCTTTGCGGGGCCGCCGCGATAGCGCCCCAGAAGGCTGAAAGCGAGTTCGACGAAATAGCGTCCGCCACCGGATTTTTCCAACAAGGCGCCAAAAAGGACGAAGAGAAAGACCATGGTCGCGGAGACGCGCAGAGGGATTCCATACACTCCACCGGTGGACAGGGTCAGGTGTTCGAGCAAGCGATTCATGGAGACCTGCCGGAAGGCGAGGAACGACGGCAGGAGCGGACCGCAAAACGCCAGTGCTATGCATGTTGCGGCGACGCATGCCAGTGTGGGTCCAATGCTTCGGCGTGCGGCCTCGAGCAGAAACAGCAGGAGCGCCACCCCGAACACCAGATCCCGGGTCAGAAGCATTCCGGGACGTTCCGCGAGTGCCTTGTATTCAAATGCGTAGTAGCCAGCCGCGATGGCGGCAAGCGCGGCAAGAGTGAGATCCTGCCAGGGTGTGCCCCTGCGACACGATAGGAACGAGAGCGCTCCGGTGTATCTGCGCTTGCGACAAGCGGGAAACGTGAGATAGACCAGCGTGATCGCAAAGATGAGATGCACGGTGCGTATGACATCGCTGTTGAGTGTGATGACGAAAGGGAGGAGAAGCTGGAAGACAGACCAGCAAACGGCTAGCAGGGGCACTAGCCATTGGCTGAATCCGGCAAGTTCGCGGGGCCCCTGCTCGGCGTGGACAGCAATCTTCAACGCTTCGATTTCGTTCTGATCGGCATCAGTCGCCATCGAAACTCCAGGACTTTTGCTTTGTGACCCTAAGCCGCGTGCGCCCGCCGTTGAGAGTGCGCACCGGCTCGAACAGCTCGTCGGCTCCATCCTGTTTGGCCTGGTGCACAAACTCCAGGAGTTTGCCCAGTTTTCCGCGCGGGAACCCCCCTTTGCGGACGAACCAGGCAAGGTATTCGTAGGGGAGGTCGCAAAGGGGCACACCCGCAGGAGGGTAGTGTTCGGGGCCATACTTCCCAAAGGGCATGCACGTGCGTCCCGTCTCGGCCAGCACATTGGCTAGCGCCTCTGGATTTCCCACATGTTCATCCATTCGGAGCTCTCGACTTGGAGAGGAAGACACCCATCGCCTACGACTTCGGGGGCTTTCCCTTTTTTCGGGCTGATGTCTCGTGTATGGCTCCCAGCAGCCATTTTCCGTTCCCCCGCTTGACCCAGTACACGTCCGCTTTCCAGATGATGTTGCCGTAGACCATGGCCATGGAATTGATCACGGTGTGGACCTGGAACGTGACATTCATCAAGACCTGGTCTGGCTTCGGTTTCGAGACTTTGTGAAAATAGACGTAGAATCCATCTCTCTGAGCCATGCTCACCACAGACTTCTGCCAGGCGGTCGCCGCTGCTTTGCCACGGTATTTTCGAGCATTGCCCTTCCACCAGACCATCTTGTCGTCGTAGTATGGCTCGAGTTTTCCCCATTCCTCCTTGTTGAACGCCTCCGCATAGGCCTTCATCTTGGCTTTGCAGTACCCTTCGTCGGTGAGAGCGAGCGCATCGCACCCCGTGGTGGCCAGACAGGCGGCCAGTGTGCCGACTGCTAGAGTGAGGAACACGGCAAGATTCTTCATGGGATTGTCTCCGGCATTAATGTTCTGTGATTCGCCGCGTCTCCGCGCGAATGAGAGCTTCCATCATTATGGACGCTCCATAGTATACGACACAAACCCCGCTTCGGACAAGCCGTCCGGCAATACCAGTCCAACTTAGGGTCCGCACGAAAGTAACGTACCATTTTTGGCGGGAGCGTCGGATGGTCAGACGCAAGGCACGAGGAGGGCACAAACCCGTCGGTCTGTAACCGACGAGC
>JAGLDW010001630.1 GCA_023145395.1 Lentisphaeria bacterium
AGTCACGTTTCGTGTCGGAGCCACTCGGAGCGTCCGGTGATGGGGACAGACTGACGCAGGTTGCGGTGGATGAGGGTTCGCCTCGGGATGCGGCCGAGGCCCGCGAGATGGGCGCGGCGGTGTCCGACGCTCTCTCCAGGTTGGCGGAGACGTATCGAGAGGTGGCCGTGCTGCGGTTTCAGCACGGTCTGAAGGTCAGTCAGATCGCCGAGGTATTGGGTTTGAGCGTTTCGGCGGTGGAGAGCCGGGTGCGCCGAGCCCGGTCCGACTTGTGCAAGCAACTGGCGTCCCTCCGGGCGAAACAGTGAGAAAAGAAGGGCAACGGCTTGTTCTAGGGCGTGGCCGGACGTTGAGGCAGCAACTGATTTGAACAGCAAGACAGAAGATCGCATGAATTGCCGATGGATCCAACAGCATGTGCACAGCATTCTCGACGGCGAGTTGTCGCCTCGGGAACGCGCTGCCCTTGAAGCGCACATGGCTGACTGCCCGGAATGCCAGCAGCTTATGCGCCGAGCCGAAGAGGAGGAGAGGGAGTTGCGCCTGGCCTTCGAGCGACCAACGGCACCGGACGGATTTGCCGAGGCTGTGATGGCTCGACTCCAACCATCCGAGGCGGGGCCGCCTGCTCCGGTCCTTCTGGCCATGGGATGGCGGCGGTGGGTGCTTCTTCTTGTGTCCTCTGCAGCTCTGGTGGTTCTCTATTTTGGACTACGGGTGTTTTCCGGAAGCGGAGGGCAATCCACCGAAGGGCCTGGGGTTGTTGCTGTGCCTCCGGAGAAGCTTGCGCCAGTGGTGGCCACCACTGCAAGCGTACGTGGCGAGACTTTTTTCATGCTCTCCGGCGATCCGGGCTGGCAGAAGCTCTCGGCGGGGCAACCACTGCGTATAGGCACTCGACTGAGGACTGGAGGTGGGGCGCACCTGAAAGTGCAGATTGGTGAAACCGTGGTGTCGCAGATTGACGAGGCTGGTCTAGCGCGTCTCACGGATACTGGTCTGTTCCTGGAGCAGGGCCGTGTGTTCTCGGAAGTGAAGCCCGGAGGCCAGGGATTCGTGGTCGAGACAGCAGATGGAACCGCGACCGTAAAGGGCACGCGTTTCGAGGTGGACCGGCGGTCCGGGCAGATGACGCAGCTTCGAGTCGTGGAGGGAACAGTGGAGTTCAGCAACCCCGAGGGGGCGGTGCCCGTGAGTGCGAACATGCAGGCTACGGCCACAGCCGGGAAGGTGCCTGGTTCCTTGCTCTATGCTGATCACTTCCCCGCCGTGAGCTGGGCGTCCGTCGGCGAGGAAAACTTCGATTTCGCCGCAGGGGTTTCCCTAGTCGTGCAGCCAGATGACCCAGGGGGCGAAACTCGCGGAGATGCGACTCACTTCGTGGCCATGGTTGACTATGGCGAGGCGCGCTACGGGGATTTGTGGTTGTATTGCCAGGTCGTGGACACTTCGGGCGCTCCCGTTGCGCAACAACGTCAGAGAATATCCTCCTGCGAAAATCGCTACCGCATCAAGAAGATTGCCTTCGCTGGTCTGCGTCCGGCAACCTACACCGCGCGGTTCCGTGTTGGGCATGGTTCTCATGCTGCGGTCACAGAGCGGGAGTTCACAGTCAGGTAGCATCCGCCAGAGATCGCGCCACATGGCATGGAGTCTGCCTCCGCACGGTCCGACTAGGCCAGGCGTAGCTTTTCGTTTACGCATTTTGATGAGGTGCCTGACCGATTTTGGCTGATTGTGTTGTCTTTGTTACCAGAGCACGAAGCATCGTGTAGTATCGAGAGTGGCCAAGCTGCTGGAACGTATGGAGAATGGAGGGTGTTCGTGAAGAAGCGATGGATGACTAGGGTGTTGAGTGTCGTGCTCCTGACGACTGTCTTGGGGCGAGCGCAGGTGGTGGATTACGCTGCGGCGGTCGCGAAGGCGCGAGAGGCGGGTGATCTGGGGGCAGTCAACCGGCTGTGCATGGAGTGGATCCGCAAGATGCCGGGTGACGAGAAGCCCCGTATCATCTTGGGGCAGGTTTATGCCAAGGCAGGCATGATTGACCGTGCTGTCGAGCAGTTCGAGCTGGCTGGCGAGGCCAACCCCCTGAGCCCTGTCCCACGGTGTGAGTTGGGGCAACTGTTCCTTGTACGGGGAATGGCCGACCAAGCACTCAAGGAGTTTGGCCAGGCTCTGCGCGTGCAGGCGGGTTATCTGCCAGCTGTGCTGGGAAACGTAAGGGCTCGACTAGGGAAGGGAGAGTACGGGCAGGCGCTCACGGAGGCCCAGCAGGCTTCTGCATCCGCGCAAGGGAGTGCCACGGCTCACGCTCTGGTCGGGGAGTGCTTCTGGCAGCTCGAGGCGCATGATAAGGCTGAACTCGCGTTTGCGAAGGCACTCTCGATGGATGCTGGAGATGTCGATGCCCTGTTCGGACACGCACGGGCTCTGGAGGCTGGCGGCAATGTCGAGGCGGCGCGGAAATGCTGGCAGCAGTTCCTCGAAGGGGAGTCCCTCGGAGCCCGGGCGACGCGGGTGCGCAATGGTTGGGTAGTGCTAAGTCTGAAGCTGTTGCCCAAGGCCTGTCGGGGCTACCCCGCCTGGTCGCCGGACGGACGGCGGATCATGTACGGATACGGTAGGCTGGGAGTGGTTGACGTGCAGAGCGACGAGGTGGTGGCGCTGAGTGCGCCGGGCGATGAGAAGCTCTTTGCCCACGACTGGTCGCCCGACGGCCGGTCGCTTGCCTGCCGTCGGCTGATGCCGGACAAGCGCGCAGCCGTGTTTCTGTACGAAATGAACCCGGACGGTGCCCTCCAGCTAATGGCGGACAATGCTATTGGTGAGGCAGCGATGGGTCGGTTTTCACCAGACGGGACGAAGGTGGCACTATCCGGCGGGAGCATTGTTAGGGGGGGACGCCGTATCCCTGTCGGGCTTGCCGTGTTCGATCTGCACACCGGGATGGATGCACTCGTGCCTTGGAACCACAAAAAGCGCACGGGAAGAAACCACGCTGCATGGGGCCCCGATAGTCGGACGCTGGTCATCCACGCCTACGGCAGGCCAAACACCAATGACAGGCAGCTCTTCATCTTGACGGCGGACGGTAGCACGCCGCCGTTGCAGATCACCGACAACGGGGCCATGAATTTATCCCCAGGCATCGCCCCGGATGGACGGAGCGTGGTCTTTGAGACTGCTGGCAAGGGTGGAGGGACCATCAGTTTGGTGTGTGCTGATGGCGCATCAGAGCCTGTCATTCTCGCCAGAGGGAGCGGGCCCTCTTGGTCGCCGGACGGTCGCTGTCTTGCCTATGATACGCCGAAAGGGATTGCCCTTGCCCAGCTCGGGGGCCTCGGTTCATGTCCCATCCGCGTTGCCATAGAGCGTGAAGGCACTGCGCTTGCGGCCGTCATCACGGCTCAGAAGGGAGACGTGCAGAAGGTGAGTTTGCGTTGGGAGGCGTATGGGGCGGACTCAGTACGCTTGGGGGCGGCGACGGTGAGCTCGGAGCCAGTGGAACTGAAGCCTGGGGAACGGGTGGAGTGGCCCGTAGTCCTTTCCCCCGAACAGGCGGAGAGCGCGGTGACGGTCAAGGTAACCGTGCTGAATGAGCATGGTGTTGGCACTGTGAGGCTGGTGGATGTAGGTCCTTGATGGCTACTGGAAAGGGTGGAGGTCGACCGATGGAATGGACTGCGCTGGGGCAGCGGATCAAGGAACGGCTCGCGAGTGATGTGGTTCCGCTGGCTGTGCTTCTTGCTGTCGTTGTCTGTGCTCTGACCGTGTGGTGGATTCGTCGTCCGGAGACGGAGCGGATGGGAACGCTTTGCGTGGAGACGGCCCCGTTGGCGGCGGAGGTGACGCTGGACGGCACGTTCTGCGGTCTTTCCCCGTTGGCTATTCCGGATGTTACATATGGTGAGCGCGTGTTGCGGATCGAGAAGTCCGGGTTCAAACCGAGCAGCCAGGCTGTCAACATCGAGCGGAAGGAAACCTCTATTCAGGTGACTCTGCAGGCAGAAAAGCTCACCATCGATCTTAGTGTGGCATCCGATCCTCCAGGCGCTTTGGTCCGCCTTGCTGGCGAGACCGTCGGCTGGACACCTGCCAGGGTCGAGGGCCTTGCTCCAGGTAGCTACGACCTAGTCATTCGCAAGGAGGGGTACAAACCACACCAGCAGTCGATCACGCTGGGGGCAGGGCTCCCTGCCTCGGTCAAGGTCACGCTTCAGTCCAAGACGGAAGAGGTGTTGGAGGCGCGTGTGGAAGAGACGGGCGCGAGCGTCAGGGCCTGCGTGGAGTTGGCTCATCACTACATTCTTGCCAACGATTTCGAGCGTGCGGCTCCCCCCTTGGCGAAGGCGTTGGAGATGATTTCGGGAACCGGCCAGAAGAACCGGTGGGTAATGGAGGAGATCGAGAAACCCTACTGGGAACACTACAGCTATGGTGACAAGGAGGCGGTGGAGGCATGTCGGTGCATGCTCGAGGACGTGCTGATTGCGGAGCTCAAGGCGCGACCCTCACACAAGATCGCTCGTGATCTCCTGGTTGATTTGCTGCGGAAGGCGGGGCGTTGGGACCGGCTGGCAGAGGCCATGAGTGCGGGGGTCGTGTCGGTCAAGGACGCAAGTCC
>JAGLDW010001631.1 GCA_023145395.1 Lentisphaeria bacterium
CCGCCCGGATGTGGCTGCGCTTGCCCGCCAGGAACGGAATCCCGGCGGGAACCGTCCCCCCGTCCGGGTGAGCGGTGGCCTGGCTCGGGTAGTCGAGCTCTTTCCAGAGGTTGTAGTAGTCCCAGAGTTCGCCGAGCGTGATGCCTTTCTTCCTGTCAACCATTTAGAGTGGTTTGGTGGGCCGCTTTCTCGGGCTGGTCTCCAGCTCCATGCTGAGGTCCTTCCGGAATCCGCCCTTGCGGACATTGGTCACCAGGGACAGCGAGTCGGTCGTCACCTCGTGAAAATGCGTTCCTGCCGTGAGGCCCCCCTCCGTGCCGTTCCCGGCCGGGTTGCTTGCCACCAGACCGAGCGAGGGGAGGGTGATGGCCCGGTGCAGCCTCTCGTTGTCCCGCGTGATTTTCTCGAATGAAGCGAGGCGTTCGATCCCCGCCTGCGGGGCGCTCACCAGCTCGGTGCGGGCCTCCGCCAGCGAGGTCGGGATGGCGGCCGGACGGGGGGCCCGGACCTTGGTGTTCTCATCACTCACCCACCAGGCGTAGCGCTGATGCTCGCCGACATTCACCTTGCCGGCCTCGACGTGTTCAAATTCGCTGGTGTTCTTCCCCATGGTTCCCGGACCCACCAAGCGCACCATCTCCTCCGCAACCATGTCCCCGTCGGCGGCGGAGTCCTGGGCGAGCGCGTCACGATCCCCCGAAACAAGCCAACCGAGAAATTCGGGGTCCGGTCGTTTGTCCACCGTGTCCAGCCACGAGCGGTAAGCGCCCACCCAATGCGAGCGCACCGCAGCATATTCGTGATTCAGGCCCGCTTCCGCCGTGATGCGCTGATCGGGTCCCAGCTGTTTCTGCAGTTCTCCCAAGGCCATCATCATGCCCAACCGTGCGTTCGCCCGTGCTTCGGCCAGCGCCGTCCCCTCCGACGCCGAACGCATCGTCACGGTCGAGAGCGTCAACAGCCCAACCGCAATTACCGCCAGCAAGACCAGAAGCGAAACCGTGACCACCAGCGCAAAGCCCCCGGAGGCACCCCCCGCACGCCAGTCCCGCACGCCAACCCGATTGTGAATTTTTTCTGTCATCGTCATGTTCTCAAAACTTGTTGTTCCCCCCAACCAGTCCATTTAATTGGATGCACAAGGTAAATGCAAGTAATCTCCTTGCTTTTCTCTCTCCTGTTCTCCTGTTGGGTATTGGGAATTGATATCGTAGTCCCAATCGGGCCTTTGGGAATTTTCTAAACTTGTCGATTTGTCCCACCTCAGGC
>JAGLDW010001632.1 GCA_023145395.1 Lentisphaeria bacterium
AAAGATCAGGCCTCCGGCCTGGGCTGTGTTGTGACGGCCCTTCAGGCCGGATGATGCCGGATCCTCCAATTTCCCGGACCAATTGTTTGCTCTATGGCCCTCATGCCCAGAAACGAGCGCCCTCATGTCAATTCCTCAGACCGACTGTCGCTCCTTGAGCACGGCGGATTTTTAGAAGAGTGTAATTTGCTGATAATTAGGAGATTGAATACAAAATACTGGACATTTTTCAGTATTCAGGGACAACAGGGTCATGCCTGCCACAAATGTCCGCCTGCCCAAGCTCGCCGAAGAACAAATGCTCTCCAGCGTCGAAGTCCGCCTGCTCGGGAAGAATCCGGAGGAGAAGGCCCGCTACGGCGAATTGATGGAGCGCCACCACTACCTCAAGGGTGACACCCTGGTCGGCGAACAACTGCGCTACGTTGCGGTGGCCGACGGCCAGTGGGTGGCGCTTTTGAGTTGGAGCGCCGCAGCCCAACACCTCAGGGAGCGCGAGCGGTGGATCGGCTGGAGCTACCCGCAAAGACGCCGCCGCCTGGCGCTTGTGGCCAACAACGCCCGTTTTCTCATCCTGCCCGGGATCAAGTGCCCCAACCTCGCCAGCCGGGTGCTGGCCCTGTGCTCCTCGCGTTTGAGCGCCGACTGGCAGCAGGCATACTCCCACCCGATTCTTGTTGTGGAGAGCTTCGTGGACAGCCAGCTCTTCAGGGGCACCTGTTACAAGGCCCAGGGCTGGCAGTTGCTCGGCGAGACCCGGGGCTTCGAGCGCGCGTCCCAAGACTATTACACCGAGCATAACAGACCCAAGCAACTCTGGGTGCGCCGGCTCGACCCCGCCGCCCTCGATTTTCTGAGCGCCGAGCAACTGCCAGGCGAACTTCAGGCGGTGGAGGACAAGGTCATTCCCCGCAGTGATGCAACCGTGGAGGAAATACACGGACTGTGGGAACTGTGCCGGGAGGTTCCCGAATGGAGAAAACCCAAGGGGCGCGACTACCCCTTGCCCTGCCTGCTCTCCATCATGGTGCTCGCCACGCTCAGCGGCATCGTGCGCGGCCAGCGCGACCTGGCCGCCTTTGCAGCCAAACTCACCCAGCCCCAGCTGCGGGCGTTGCGCAGCTATCAAAACCGCAAGGGACGCTACGAGTATCCGAAGGAAACCACCTTCCAGCGCGTGCTCGCCGCAGTCGATGCCGAAAGCTTCCAGCGCATACTCCGGCGTTGGGAGGACCAATTGCTGGGGCGCAAGCCTCTCGAGGACGACGATCTGGTTGCCCTTGACGGCAAAGCCCAGCGAGGCAGCACCCCGCATGTGGACGACGAACAAAAGGCCCAGCTCGTCAGCGCGTTGAGCCTGCCGAGCTCCCGGGTGCTGGGCACCGTTACCGTGGAGAAAAAAAGTAACGAAATCCCCGCCGCGCGGGAACTTCTCGCCCAAGTCGGACCTCTGGACGGAAAGCTCGTCATGCTCGACGCCCTGCACACCAACCAGCCCACCCTGCGCCAGATCCACCAGGAAAACGGAGCGGATTACCTGCTTCCGGCCAAAGGCAACCACGCCACCCTCGAAGAACTCGCAACCGGGTGCATGCCGCCACCTCCGGACCCGACACCCCCGGCAACGCCACACACCCCGGACTCCCCTGATGCCAACCCGCCCCGGGCGGGCTCTTCCCCCCTCGGGCCCCCGCCCCAAGCCAATCCCGCCCGCAGCCCCGTGCGCTACCGCCGCAAGTGAGGACATCAACCGTTCCCGGCTGGAAAAACGCAGTTTGCGCTGGATAGGGGCCTCAGCCGAGGGCCTCTGCTGCGTGGGAGCCCGCTCGGTGGTTGAAGTCACCCGGGAAGTGACCTTCCTCGCAGGCAAAAACAAAGGAACACGCACCGAGGAACGGGTGGTCTACGTCAGCAGCTTGGAAATGGAGCCGGAGCGCGCCGAGTTCCTGCTTGGAACCATTCGCAAGTATTGGGAAATCGAAGGCTGTCTGCACCAGCGCCTTGACGTGAGCGCGCGTGAAGACGCCAGCCGGGTGCGCAACCGCAACAGCCTGCTGGTCCTCGGCATCATGCGTCGCAGCGCCATGGGCATCTATGATGGCTGGAGGCGACGTCGCAAAAACCAACGCCAATCAACCCTCAAAGACTTCCACGATGCCATGAATGCCTTCAATCATCGTCAGGCATTCGCCACGCTCACCCACAGAAATTGATGTCTGCGTGCACATGCTGGGGACGGGCATCTTCACGACCAGCGGTTTTCTGCTTGCGGAGTTGCCCTCCCGCCCGCTTATTTTGCTGGCATGGCTGGTGGGTGGCGGGATCGCGTTGCTCGGGGCGGTTTCGTATGGGGCGCTGGCCCGCCGCCTTCCGGAGTCCGGGGGGGAATATTTTTTTCTATCGCGGACGATCCACCCGGCGGCGGGGTATGTGGGCGGGTGGCTATCGCTGCTGGTGGGATTTTCGGCACCGATTGCGGCGGCCGCGTTTGCGTTTGGCGCGTATACGAAGTCATGGTTTCCGGACGGGGTGCACCCGAAATTGGTTGGCACCATTATCTTGTTTATCTTTGCGACGGCCCACTCGCTGAGTGTCCGCCGGGCGGTGCGGATGCAGAACGCGATGGTGGTTCTCAAGATTGGTTTGGTTTT
>JAGLDW010001633.1 GCA_023145395.1 Lentisphaeria bacterium
CGAAAAGTCGGCTCTCCACGCTTCCGAGCCGGAAATCGTCCCCTTTACGCGATGGAGGACCGTCGTAACGGAGGCAAGCGTCCAAAGCCCTTGCGCGTCCTGCCGTAGGCGGAACTCCGCGCGGTCGGCGTTCATTTGCGCCTGTACACCGTCGGCCCAGGCACCCGCGAGACGGAAACGTTCGTACCAGCCCATCACCGTAACCATGTTTTCGCGGTAGAACGTGAGCAGCTTTTTGTTGACGTTGAGGGCGGTAACGGACATGCTCGCATCCATTCCCGCAACGCGGCTCGAGAAATATTCATTTTCGTCCGAAAAAAGTCCGCGAAAATGTGGACAGACGTTGCGGATGCTCCACCAGCCCATCTGCACACTGAGGAATTCCGCCTCGCAGCTCCGGGAAACAGAACGGACGTGGTCATCAATAAAGCCTTTGGCGTCGAAAGAAGGGGAGTCCCACGCACCCACGCGGGAATGCTGCCACCAGTTGTACTGACTCCAGGAACTCGCCTCGACAACGGGCGAGGCATGTAGGCGTGAAAGGATCTTGCACATCATCTTGTCCTGGTTCCGCCGGTCGACGAGTCCTTCCCCTTCTGCGCCGTCGAGGTAGATCTGGTCGAATCGGCCGCCTTGAAAAAAACGCGCGATCTGGTCGGCGAGTTCGTCCGCCAACGGCGAATCGGGATCGGGATAAAACGCGAGATAACGCTGCTGGAGATAGGCAGCCTTGTCGCCAGCCTTGTGGGCGGCCGTTTGCGTCGCGAACGCGCCACGCTCAAGGCCCGTGAAGGCGTAGGGTTTCGTGCGACGGATGCCTGAATACTGGATGATTTCCGTGCCGATGCGGATCGCGTTGCCGTTGCCTGAATAGGAGAACACCGTGTCGTGGATCTGGACCGGTATCTCGTTCACAACAAGTTCCGTCGCCTCCGACGGCAGATCGGCGGCAAGCGTGTACGTGGTCCACGCGAGGAGGTTCGTGTTGAGATCGGAGGCGACCCAGGAATCCTGCGGACTGATG
>JAGLDW010001634.1 GCA_023145395.1 Lentisphaeria bacterium
TGGGACGGTGGTTTGCGGAGTTCGCTGGGCAGTGACTATTTCGCCGCAGGGCGCTCCTGGGCCTTGTCGGCCTCTCCCGCCTGCTTGTCCGCCGCCTTTTTGTTCAGAGCCATCTCTTCGACCGTTTTGGTGTGGAGTCGGGCGGCGCCCTGATAGCCCTCTCTGGTGGGAATCAAGTTGCCTGCGCCGAGGCGCTTCTTGGCGTTCGCGATGGCCGTGCCATACTGGGGGAGCCATTCTTCTTGAGCGACGAGCATCTCATCGACGAGTTGCCAGATCTCGGGGGGATTGCAGACGGCGCCGGTGAGGGGGTCCATCATGAAGGCTTGGCGCAGGAGCAGATCATCGGCGTTGATGGCGGCGTGCACGGACAGACGCTGGACGTTGATGGAGACATCGCAGATGGCGGCGCAGGCCATAGGCAGATCGCCAACGCGCGGAATGTTTACGCCGTTGTAGTCCACATAGCCTGGCACTTCGACGATGGCGTCGTCGGGCAGATTGGTGATGCAGCCGTTGTTGACCACATTGAAATGCCCGCGGTAGAGCCGGCCGGTTTCGAGTCCCTCGATGATGTACGAGCCGTGTTCGTGTCCGCGGTGTTCCGCGTCGATCTCTCGCGGCGGTTGCGCCATCCACTGCGGGAACTCCGTGCGAAACCAGGTGCGTCCCTCGGTGCAGACCCGGAGGTAGCCGCCTGTTTCGCCGTTGATCCAGGTGCCCAAATCGATCCAGTCGTTGATCTCGTCCTCGCGCTTGCGGTACCAGGGAACGTATTCGCTCAGGTGCCCGTTGGACTCAGTGCTGTAGTAGCCGAAGCGTTTGAGCATGTCGATGCGCACCCGTTCGGTCTTGCAGAGGCTCTCGTCCTTCTCGTAGGCTTCAAGAAGTTTTTCTGTGAGCTGTTCGCCCTTGTGCTTGATGGAGATGTACCACGTCTGGTGGTTGATGCCGGCGCAGATGATCTCGACCTCGTCCTTGGGCAGGCCAAGCACCTTGGCGATCTGATTGTGTCCACCCGTGACTCCATGGCAGAGGCCGAGGGTCTGAACGCCGCCGAAATGGTTGGCCGCCCAGGTGATCATGGCGTTCGGGTTGCCGTAGTTGAGCATCATGCAGCCGGGCGCGCCCACCTCACGGATGTCCTGGCAGACGCCGAGGATGAAGGGGATGCCGCGCTGTCCGTACATGATGCCGCCAGCGCAGAGAGTGTCTCCGACGCATTGGTCAATGCCGTACTTGAGAGGGATGTCCACATCGAGTTTGAAAGCGTCCAGCCCGCCCACGCGGGCCACGTTGATGACGTACTTCGCACCTCGGATCGCCTCGCGCTGGTCGAGTGTCATGCTGAGCTTCACGCCGGTCAGTCCGGCCGCCTCGATGTCACGCTTCACGAGCTTGTAGACCATGTCCACGTTCGGCTCGCTGATGTCCATGTAGGCAAGTTCGAGATCCGCGAACTCGGGTACGGCCAGAAGATCGCAGGTGAGCTTGCGTGTGAAACCGACGCTGCCTGCTCCGATGAAGGCGATTTTGAATGACATCGTGCGTCTCCCGTTTCGTATGGGAACACTCTTCGACTGCCTGACCCGATTCTTCAGTGCCGTCTTGTCTCTTCGTGTTCTCTGGGTCTTCGTGGTGAAGGAGCCGGTATTATTTGTAGAGTTCCAGTTCGGTGATTTCCGCCATGGCTTGGCCTCGCGACGTCGCGCGGAGTTTGGTGGGCTTCATGCGGATGGCGGTGGCGGTGACGGTCTGGCCCTTGTACTCGAGCCGGTGGAGGAGCTGATTTGTCCAGGTGCGAAGCAGGCGCCATTCTCCATCGATCTGCGCATGCAGTTCCGCGTCTCGGATGCTGGGTGTGTAGAAAACCACGCGGGAGAAGGCGAGGGGTTTGGCGAAGCGAACTTCGCACTTGCTGCGGTCTCCGTAGGCGGGTAGCCAGCCGGCGGCGGCAAGTTCACCGTCTATGAGGGCATCGTTGTTTCCAAAGATCCCTTCCTTGCCCTGAACGCTCCATTCGATGCCGGGCTGTGCAAGCAGGTTGCCCTTGTTCCTGCTTCGTGCGAGGCGGCGGTCGATTTCCGTTTGGATCTCGTTGAGCGAGCGCAGGTGGGGAAGTGCCTCGAGCGTGGTGTAGACATGGACTCCAAGGCGGCCGAAGGCATCCTCGAAGCGTCCATCCCGCACGGGCACCACACGATTCTCCCGGAGCACGACGAGTTGGCTGATCTTCGCGGCTTTGAGCGCGGGCACGTCGAAGGTGGCCTGGCCCGGCTCGTAGCTCTGGTTGG
>JAGLDW010001635.1 GCA_023145395.1 Lentisphaeria bacterium
TCCTCGAAGACGGCGTCCATGGAGATTCTGTTCTCCAAGTGATTCCAGTAGGCGTTGAAGATGAATGGGACCATGCCCTTGGCGCCGTTCGCGAGGGCGGTGTAGGCGAACCAGCGGGACTCGAGGAAGTTGGGGTGGCGGCAGGTCGGGCCACCGTAGCTGAAGGTCTGCGGCATGCACCACATGGCCTTCGAACCGTCGTTGGCGGCAACTCCCTTGCGCATGGTGTTGCGGATGCTGAGGAGGTAGCCGGCGAAGGCGAGGGAGCCGTCGTCGTATTTCTGCGGGTTGAGGTAGGGATGGGGGCACATGACATCGCAGGCATCCATGTAGATGTCGGGCGCGCGACTGACGATCATGCAAAAGCGGTTGGGATCCAGTTCCTTGAGGAACTCATAGAGTGTTTTCAGGTAGTGGGGGGAGATTCCGCGGCACTCGGGCTCGTCGCTGATGTAGTAGCCGATGATGGAGGGGTTGTCGCGTACCCTGGCCACCACCTCGCGCAGCTTGGCTTTCAGGTCCCCGTCGATGGGTTGGTCGAGTTTGCCCTTGGTTTCGTCGATCATGCGGGTGACGCCTGTCAGGGTGTAGAGTCCGGTTTCGGCGCAGACGTCGCGGCTGGCGCCCATCATGAAGTTGGTGGTTCGGGGAAGCTGGCTCTCGGGGAAGGCAGCATTGCTGCGGATGTAGTTCATGCTGCCGTACCAGCCTCGGATGAACACGGGGGCACCATCGATGAGGAGGTTTCCCTCACCATCGATCCGCGCTTCGACGGCGCCCGGCGGCAGTTTGCGGAAGGGCTGCTCCCATTCCGCTAGGACAGTCGTCGAAGCCTTGCCGCCCTTCTTGGTTTCCTCGACAATCTCGGCGCGGAGCGTGTAGTCGCCGACGGGGAGGTGGTCCACGTCGATCTCGAAGGCTGTTTCGACAGCGGCAACCGTGGCGGTGAAGACGCGCGCTTGGGTCAGGGCGCCTGCGATGCTCACACGGACGGTCTTGCCGCGAATGGTGTCCAGCGGGAGGCTGGCGTTGAGCGAACCGACGACGGTCTTGATGTCCTGGGTGGGGTAGATGGAGTCGCGGTAGTTCGGACTGCTCAGACGGATGGTCAGGGGCTGGTAGTCGAGCCATTCGTCGAAGCGTGCCGCGAGCGTGGGCGTTCCGTCGGTGGCGGTGATTTCGAGTAGGATGGGGAACTTGCCCTCGACGGGCACTTGCATCGTCGGGAACGCAAGGGTGATCGCGGAGAGGGGATTCAAAGTGACATCCGTCCGGATCGATACGGGAGTCTCGGCGAGGACAGTCAGTTCCGCAGTTCCGGAAAAGGATTTCTTTCCCCGGTTCTCGAGCTGGAAGGTGGCGGCGACATCGAAGCCAGCCTCTGCCGGGGTAAGCCGGAAGGCGGGCGACTCCGCGTAGAGATTGAAACGGCTGCGGTCGATGGCGATGGGGCCGAGCGTGCCGAAGCTGTCGGTGTCGTGGTACTTGTTGCCCGGACTGTACTGTGAATAGTAGCGCAGCGACGGAGTGCGGGTGCGAGAGAGACTGAATACCCAGTTTTTGTTCCAGCGTTCCGAGGGACGATGGAAGAGCGCTGCAAAGGGCAGGGCGACTTCGACACTCCAGAAATCCGTTCCCTGGTGAGCCTCCGCCTGCCAGACGGCCGAGTAGCTCTTGCCCGTGTTGCCCCGTTCGATCATGTAGAGATCGACCTGCGTGCCGCGTGAGTTGATGGCGAG
>JAGLDW010001636.1 GCA_023145395.1 Lentisphaeria bacterium
CCGCGCCGGTCTCGCAGGCCCTGGATGATGCCATCTACCGCCAGAAGCACTACCTGCTGACCCATCCGGACCTGCAGGAAGAGATCGACTATATTCTCAAACCCCTCGCCAAGGTGCGCAAGCAACTCGCCTTCGACCGGTTCGAACACATGGTCGCCTGCAAGATTCTCTGCGAATGCGAACTGCTCTATGGCTCCCCCTTCCTCTTCGACAAGGTGATGGCACTCGTAGAGGAGTCTGGCGTCCGCGAAAAACTCGACGCCATGCAGGCGGCGGCAGAAACGTTCCGCGACACGGCGGAACGGACCCTTCTGAATCCCAACACCCCCGACCCCGAATCCCACCTTACTCTTTTCTACACCCGCGAAGAAAGCGACGAAATCTACTAAGTCCCGTTCCGCCTGCATGCGGATGTGCCGCTCCATTCGAAAGCCCAGCAGATTTGCATTGCTCCCCCCGCCGCCCAAGTGCATCCTAATCAGCATCACTCAGTACAACAGGAGAAGCATTATGCCCCATACGGTTATCATCACACGCGATTTCGACCACATGAGCGAAGTGGCGGCGGAATTCATCCAAGACCATATCGCCCGCACCCTGTCAGCGCGCGACTCGTATGTCCTCGGCCTTGCCACCGGCACGTCTCCAACGGGAGTCTACAAGGCCATGGCCAAGGCGGCCAACGGGCAGAAGCTGGACGCCTCGAAGGTCCTGAGTTTCAACCTGGATGAATATGTCGGGCTACCAGGCGAGAACGCCCAGGCGCGGGCGCTGCATCCTGAAAGCTACAGCTCCTTCATGATTCAGGAGCTTTTCGGACTGTTGCAGACGAAATTCAGCGAGGTCAATGTCCCCTGGGGATGCCTCATCGACCAAAACAAGCTGGTGCAAGAGCTGGAGGCGCATCCGGGCGACTGGCAGAAAGAGGGAGCCGACAAGGGGAAAGCCATCGTCATCCGCCCCGACGCGGAGTCGGACTATCTCCGCTGGGTGCGCGGAGAAATCCTGGATGCCTACGAGCAGAAGATCAAACGCAACGGTGGCATCGACCTCCATCTCGTCGGCGTTGGCGGACGAGGTCATGTCGCCTTCCACGAGGCCGGAATTCCGTTCGCGAACAACCGGATGCTACTGGTCCAGCTCGACGAAAACACCGTGGAGAACGCCGTAACCGATGGCCATTTCGCCCGCAAAGAAGACAGCCCCCGCTACGCCATCTCGATGGGGGCAGAACTGGTCTACGAGGCGCGCTGCGTCGTTCTCCTCGCCTCCGGCAAGCGCAAGGCCGAGCCCGTCGCCGCCTCGCTGGCGGAGGACCCCACCGATGCTGTGCCCATCTCCTATGGCCAGACCTATGCCAAGCGCGGAGGCGAGATGCTCTATGTGATTGATCGCGACGCCGCCTCCGGCGTCCTTGAACGGCGTGCCGAA
>JAGLDW010001637.1 GCA_023145395.1 Lentisphaeria bacterium
TTAAACTCCGCCTACTGGATTGGTGACCAAACGATCTACGCAACCAACTTCCTTGATGGTGTGGTGCACGCCATCGAGGCCAAAACTGGCAGGGGGAAGTGGCGTTTCACCGCGTGGGCCGCCTTATCCCCGCCTGTTGTGCTGCCGGACAGAGGCTGGGTCTGTGTGGCCAACGCCTTCGGTGACTTGCTCGCGCTGCGCGCTACGGACGGACAGCTGCTAAAACACATCGCAGCACCCCCAGAGCTTGAGGCTGGATGGACTGAACGGGTCCCGGATATTGGCCTTGCGCGGCAACGCGAATCGATCGTGATCGACTGTACGCCCGAGCCGGGAAGACGGTTTGTGCCACGCAATCGCGAGACTGTCCGCAGGCACTCTTCGTGGCAACAGTTGCACGGTTCGCATTCAGTTGATCTCACTACGTTTGCCGTGACCTCGACTTCGCATCGTGTCCAGGTTACGGAAGTCGATACGATGAAGGCGCAGATCACAGACCGCACGAAGTCTGCTGACGCCCGCGCCCGGCTGATTGCCAATTGCGTCCACTCCTCCGACGCAGAGGCGCTCCTGCCTACTCTGTCAGCAATTCTCGCCGACAGCACAGAATCCGCATCCGTTCGTGGTCAAGCCATGTGGGTTCTTGTCCGGATGTGTCCGGCTGCCGCCGAGCTGCTTCCGCTGGAGGCACTGTCGGGAACATCCGCCGAACTACGGACTTCTGCCTCTATGATCCTGCGCAATTCTGCTGCTGTACGCGAATCAGATACGCCGATGTTGCTGAATCACCTCAGCGCGATTTTTGCAGAAGGCACTGGGGAAACCCGTCGGGAGGCACTCCTATGTCTCCTGGAACTGGGCGGAGTACTCGCCAAGCCCTTCGTTGAGGACATCCTCGCGGACGTCACATCGCCATGGCGCTCGATCACGGCAATACAATTAGCTGAGGCTGGAGATAGGTCGGTTCTGCCCATCCTTCGGGAGATGTACGACAACGATGTGCCTTCGAATACCTGGCGGGCAAGACCCCGTGAACGCTTGCGGAAGCTGTCACTGTGGGGGGAGCCAACGGCAAGAAAGGCGGCGATTCGCGCTATCCATGTCGAGCAGGTGATTGACCATGCTAGGCAAGCTGTGGAACGAGGTGAACGCCACACCGTCTGGGTGGAAACGCGCCCGGTCCTTGAGCAAATACGCAAGACTGCGCCCGATCCCTGTTTCGTTCCTTTCCTGGCGCAGTTGCTCGACTTGGCGGGCACCAGCGTTACCTCCGAAGTCGTTGAAACGCTCGTTGCGATCGGGCATTCGGACTGCGTTCCCGTGC
>JAGLDW010001638.1 GCA_023145395.1 Lentisphaeria bacterium
CTCGAGTTGCATTTAAATATGCACTTGTTCGAGTTCGCGTCCCCCAAGATCCAAGACGCAGCGATGTGTAGTGTGGCCTTTGCTCACACCATATCGACTGCCGTCGAGGTAGAGGACGAGATCGTCCGGGCAGCTGGTGCTGACCTGGCCGATCTGGTCAAGAAGGACTCTCTCGACACGCGCGGTCGCATCCGCAAAGCGTCGAGACAGATCCTGAACGAGTGCAAGGGCTACGAGGTCCAGCTCTCCGTTATCGCAGACGCGTTCCTCCGTAGAACCCCCAAAGGTCTCGCAGCGTACGGCGACGATCTGCCTGGGCCCGCCCAGTCTAGATCGCTTGCCGCCCGCCTAGGCAGCCGCACACTCGCTCCTGGTCTTGTAATAAAGACCAAGGAGACGAGTGACGCGCAGCGCAAGCCTCCAGCGCCGCCCACGCCAGCCGTGGTGCCGCCGCTGACGGAGGAGCAGTTGGCCACGCCAAACTGCCTCTCGAACCAGCCTGCCTTTGACACGCCTGTTCGTTCGTTCGAGCAGATGCTGCATAGGCACCTGCAGGTTGCCGCCGCCACGAGAGCTGGGACTTCGTCCATCACGCTCTCGAAGGCCGGCAAGGACGAGTTGGCTCACTCGCTGCTTCGGCAGAAGTTTGAGTACGACTCGGCCTGCCTCACCGCCAAACAGGCGGGCAAACCATGCCCGCCCCCACCAGTCGACATCACGCCTCTTACAGAGGACGAGATGAACGACAAATCGGACAACGGTCCGAATGTCGGCGATACTCCAGACGGACTCCTCGTTTTCGAGGCACCCGTACTGGACGTTTGGGAGTGCAAGCTCTTAGACGCCGCCACATCCACGGCTCCCACGTTGACTGGCTGCGCCCATTGCGGCGGAGCTCACAACGCGGCGAGCTGCGGTATTCTAGTAGGGTGGACGATGCAGACCACGTCCCTCAACTCGAGCCAGATGGAGGTGACCACGGTCGTCGAAACCCCGGCCGAGTTGAGAAGGAAGATCTGCCTCTACCCACT
>JAGLDW010001639.1 GCA_023145395.1 Lentisphaeria bacterium
GCACAATGTGGTGGACAACTGCTTCATCCACGACACGACACGTGTCTTCCATGGCTCCGTGGGCGTGCTTGTCGGATCGTGTGCCGCATACAACCGGATCACGCACAACGAGATCTGCTACGGCGACTACACGGGCATATCCATCGGCTGGGGCTGGAGCGCGAAGAAGACCAGCGGCTACCATCAGCCGGGAAACGTGGTCGAGTACAACCACGTGCACCACATGATGAACTACCAGCTCGACGACGGCGGCGGCATCTACCTGCTTGGCTGGCAGAAGGGGGCAAGGGTCTGCTACAACTGGATTCATGACGTGCGCCACGACTCGCTTGGGCATGGTGCCAAGGGCATCTACCCGGACCAGGGCACCAGCGGCGTTCTGTTCGAAGGGAATGTGGTTCACGATGTGGCGCAGGGATTCGGTGGGAATGGCGGGCACGAGTGCATTGTGCGCGACAACATCTTCGCGTTCAGTCAGAAGAGCGGCGTGATTGGCGGGGGGAAGCACTGGAACACACAGGTGAAGTACAATCCCAATCCCGTGCTGTTTGAACGCAATATTGTGTCTGGCGACGAAGGCGTGCTCATGGGCACTCGTTTCCAAGTTGCACAGCAGAACTCGCGACGGAACATCTATTGGCCTGCCGCTGCCAAACCTGCGGACGAACTCTTCGGCGATGGAGACACGAAAGCCATGACGTTTGCGGCGTGGCAGAAAAAGGGCCATGACATCGACTCCGTCATCGCCGATCCCTTGTTCGTGAATGCCGCCAAACGAGACTTGCGCCTGCGCCCGGACTCGCCCGCTCTGAAAATGGGCTTCAAACAGACGGATCTGTCGAAGGTTGGTCTGTACGGTGATCGCGCTTGGACGTCCCTGCCACAGCGTGTGAAACACGCGCCCATCGTGTCGCATCCGGGCCCGGTCGAGTTCGAGTGGACCTACGAGGACGAATTTGCCGGCGCGCCGCCCACCCACTCTGGTGTGCTATGCCTGGGAAAGCCTGAACTGCAGCATAGAATCGAGGTGACAGATGCGGATGCGGCATCAGGTAGACGCTGCTTGAAGTTCGTGGAGGGCAAGAGTGAAGGAGCCAGCTATTTTCCGTTCTTGCGCTACCCCGTCGGGGCGGATGCCGGCCCCGTTGAGGCGTCGCTCCGACTGAAGATGCCCGCTGCCAACCCAGCCGCGCTGTACGTGTCGTTTCGGGACTACAAGAATAGGGGGAACAAGCACTTTCAGACTGGACCAAGGATAGAGTTGAATACGAAGGGCATTCTAACTGGCCCGGAAGGCAGCGATCTCGCAGTTCAACTTCCGCATGACACCTGGGTCGCTTTGAAAATGACGTTCGCAGTCGGTCGGGAAGCACGCAAGGTGTTCGATTTGAGCGTGTCGATACCTGGTCAGGCACTCCGTGTCTACCGGAATGTCCCCTTCCTGGATCCCGGCTTCCTATGCGTCAGCAGAATCTACATCGTTAGCACTGGACCCGCCGGCGGCACGTTTCTGAT
>JAGLDW010000164.1 GCA_023145395.1 Lentisphaeria bacterium
CGTAGGGCTGCGTCCCTTTTGCCCCCTGACTTCGTTTCCCGCTGAGCGGGATCTACTCGCTCGCGCCTTGTCAGAAATCAAAATGGCCAGCAGCAAAATGGTAAGTTATTTCCGCGCGAACCCCTAGGGTCGGCGCGGAGACAGTGCGGACGCCCGTCGAGTTCAAGGAAACTCATTGTCCTTTCTCTCGAGGACTAAGCACCACCCGTACCTCCGTGCCTGGAGGAGGGAGCTTGTGGTCCTCGTTCAGAAACAAGATCGTGTCGTCCCGGCTTTGGGGATCCGGCGAGTCCAGGATGGTGGAGCCCACAGAGTAGTTGATGCAGATGTTTCCCTCCTCCGTAGCGAGAAAACGCCCGCCCTTGACGATCGACCCCGTGAAGACCCAGCCGATTCGTTTCATGGTTTTTTTGCTTCTGTCGTCCCGCACCCAGTTCTCGACTGGCTCGCGCACAAGCTGCCCATCGGGATTTCGCCATTTGATGTCGATATCGATCAGGGCGCCCCGTTTCCCAGCATCGGTTTTCAGCCGGGCGCCGTTGTTCAGATTGAGCAGGTAGAGCATGAATTGAAGCTGAAGGGGGCTGACGTCGGCCTTAAGTAGCGCCTCGTGCAGACGCCCGGTTGGCGTGACGATGATTGCCTCGAGCACGGTACTTCCCTCTTGGAATATCGCGGGGAAGGAGATCTGGCGGGAGGCGGCGTGCAGGTGGAGCTTTCCGATGGTCATATCCCCGTTTGGGAGTCGCTTCACACGTGTTCGGGCTCTGGCATCGCTGTCCACGTGTTTTCGTGTGGAGGGTTGCCCCCCCTGTTCCGGACGAGGCTCCTCCTGAGCGCGACAGAGGACAATGGTGGTGAGAAGGAAGACAGCAAGAGGATGGCGTCCGATGATCATCTGCATGCTTCTCCTTCAGTGCCTCTCAGTGGGTTTCGAGCTTGGCTTCGCGCGTCATGAGGTGGCGGACGGCTTCGCGCGGATCCACCCCCCTGTAGAGTCCATCGTGGATCTGGTCGATGATGGGTGCACGGACATGCATGCGGGCGGCGAGTTCGTGGGCGCCTTTCGCGGTGGTGACGCCTTCTGCGACCTTGCCATCCATCTCGGTGATGATGTCTGGGAGGGACCTTCCTCTTCCCAGTTGCTCGCCGACGTACCGGTTCCGGCTATGGCGGCTCATGCAGGTGACAATGAGGTCGCCAACGCCGCTGAGGCCACTGAATGTCTCGGCTCGCCCCCCCAGCGCCTGGCCAAGCCGGGCCATCTCCACGATACCGCGCGTCATCAGCGCAGCCTTGGTGTTGTCGCCAAACCCCATGCCATCGCACACACCTGCAGCGAGCGCCAGCACGTTTTTGAGCGCCCCGCCGAGTTCGACGCCGACCACGTCGTAGGATGTGTAGACCCGCAGGGACTCGTTCATGAACGCCCGCTGGGCCTCCTCGAAAATAGAGGCGTCCCTGGAGGCGATGGTCACGGCGGTTGGGATGCCTTTGGCCACCTCCTCGGCGTGACTGGGCCCGGACAGCACCGCATAGCGGATTCGCCCAAGCACGCTTTCCACGAGTTCGCTCATGCGCAGCAGCGAACCGACCTCGATTCCTTTGGCCACGTTGACAACGATGGGGTCTTGGCGGCGGGGTATGGCCGCTAGCGCATCGAGGAGCTTGCGGAGGTATTGGGCGGGCGCGGCGAGCACGATCAGCTGTGCCCCTTCCACGGCCGCGCGCAGATCCGCTTCGAGGGTGAGTGTCTCGGGCAGGGGGATGCCAGGCAGGAAATGGATGTTCTCCTGCGCTGTCTTCATGTCCTCGACATGTTCTGGGAATGGTGCCCAGAGACTGGTGTCATGCCCGTTGGCGAGCAAGGTTAGAGCAAGTGCGGTTCCCCATGCTCCATCACTCAGAACCGTTGCCTTCATGGTCGTTTCCTCTTGGCTCCGAAGCGGTACTCCGTGCCCTCAAGCAGCCGTTTTAGGTTTCCCCGGTGCCGCACCACGATCAGAGAGGCCAGTATGGCCAGGAGCAGGAGTGTCGGCGAAAGGAAGGGGCGGTCGCGGAACGGGGAATAGACCGCGTGCGCAAGCGGCATCGCCACCGCTGAGCAAACGCTGGCTAGCGACACGTATCTGGCGGTAAAAAAGACGATGATCCACACGATCAACGCGCAGACGACGGCGACGGGCGCGATGGCGAAGAGCGCCCCGATGGTCGTGGAGACTCCCTTGCCTCCTCGGAATTTCAACCAGCAGGGCCACATGTGTCCGGTGACGGTCATCAGCGCAGTGACCAAGCCGGCTGTCTCTCCGCCGATGTTCCAGTCTTTGGCGACCGCCTGGGCGATAAGCACGGGCAGGAGGCCTTTGAGCAGGTCGAGGGCGAAGCACAGGATGCCCCAGTCCCTGCCCAGGGCACGTCGGATGTTTGTCGCGCCGATATTTCCGCTTCCAACTCTGCGAATATCGATGCCGTTGAATTTGCCGATAAGAAAACCGAATGGCGTGCTGCCAAGAAGATAGGCAAACAGTCCGATCCCGACGAGGCTGATGGTGGTGCCCATGTATGTGCCCTTTCTGTATCTTCTGGCCCGGGCGCGGCGCGAGCCTTACTCACTATCCGGTGGTGACGCCATTTTCCCGCAGTCGATAGCAGTCCGGGCAGCGGAAGATGTCCAGGCCGAGAATATGCGTCTGCTCCGGTTGGACCCGAATCGTCACGAACTCTCCCCTCTCAAGCTCCACTCGGTCCGGGGTGTTGTCGGCCAGGAGCACTGCGGGTCCTCTGAGGATCTCGATTCGTATGCTTGTGGCCTCGGGCACCACCAGATGGTCCAGCGGCACGGAGCTGTTGTTGAATGCGACACCCAGTCCCAAGTGAAAGGAGCTTCGGGTGATATTCCGGTAGTAGCCTGTGCTGCCAAACGGCGTGGCGATCACCAGCCCGTCTCCGACAATCTGGTTTTTGTGCAGCCTGTCGTCAAACCAGAGGCGGAAGCGCACGGCGCTGGAGATGTTCTGCTTGCCGACGCAGACATCGTTGATTCCCGCCACGGTCCGCCCGTCGTCTGTCACCCCCTCGAGTTTGCAGATGCGGGTTTCGGACAAGGTGCCCTCGGCAAGTGCCGCCAGCACTTTGCGTTCATCGTGAGCCGGGCATTTCGGGTTGTTGCGCCAGTCGCGCAACGGGCATTTTGGGACTCCTGGAAATGTGCGTTCGGCACCGAGCAATGAGCCGTCGCCCCCATAGGACACGACCACGTCCGGATTCTCCCCGTCGATCTCAATCGGAAGCTCCGCCAGCAAAGGACGAAGGTCCTCGAGATTGCGTCCGCAGATGGCTACCTTCATTCTGGCTTTTCCGTTGCGGGGGTGGGGACTCTATATGGCGTCGCCTCCATGGAGACGTGAGCCCAGTACAGTATCACGATGCCGACCGATCTGCCAGCTTAGGGTCGGCACGGAAATAACTTGCCATTTTGGCGAGGCGGCGCACGGTCATCCGCTTCGTTGCTCGT
>JAGLDW010001640.1 GCA_023145395.1 Lentisphaeria bacterium
GACGTCCTGACGGCGGACGACGACGGACTACCGAAAACAGGCAGAGTCAAATCCATTGAGTTGGCCACGAAATCCGGCACCACGCTGGCTCTACCCAAATGGGCCGTCATCGGTGAGGACGAGGACTTCGTGAGAGGCCGGTGCTTCTACGGCGACGTCTACGGGTGGCGAGCCGGCGACGAATGGGCGCCAGCCGACGTCGAGGAGGTTCTGGCGTGCATGGACGTGCTGTGGGAACCGAGTTACGACAGCGCCGACGACAGCACCGACACCCAGCAGGACGAGTTCAGCATCAGCTCCAGAGAGGTGTTGATGTCGTTGTTGGTGCCTTCACTGGCTTTGGAGGCCACGTTGGCGGCGTTCGCCAACAGATGCAGATGGACCATGCCGGCGGAGGTGGCGGAGCTCATAGTGGTTACCACGGCGGAGCAAGGCCACCGCAGGTTCAAGATGACGACGGAGGGATACAATGGTTTCGAGGAAGCCTTCGATAAGTAGATACAAACAACCGCCTACGGTAACACGTAGGCGGAAAGGAGAGATTATGAGTAACTGCACAGAGAGAAAAGCGATAGACGAACTACTACGCGTGCGCGATCTGAAGTGCGTGGAGTGCGGACACCTAACCGGATCCGCCATAGTCGACGGCGTGTCTCCCCGGGACATGGACATAGCGTTGTTGGTGACGTCCTACAACGAAGCCCTGCGTGCGTTGTGTCCGGACGAATTCGATTATGAGTATATAGAGGGAGGCGGTTCCGAATTCCTGTCCGCTAGAGCCGGAGATTTCAATTATCTGCTGTTCCTGTCCACAGACGCCTACGATAGTAGCCAGCGTCTGGCTTTCCTTCTTCACGACATCGGCATAACGGAGAAGGCCGACAGAGTGAAATTAGGGAACTTGGTGTTGGCGGGCCACTCCGCCATGGCTCTGTCGGACGAGCTCTCACGCAAATACGGAAGAGACCCCGACGAAGAGGAGCGTCGGGCGGACATAAACGGCAGTCTCCACTACGGCGCCGTGGGCTGGGAGGTTCTGAAGGCCTATCTCAAGTCCCACGACGTCCCTGTTATAACAACGGAAACCGTGGAAGAGGCCAGGCTGTATTGGACGCTGTACAACAGCCTGTCGGATTGGATCGCCAGCGATGCCTCGCATAACGAGAGGTTTGCTATGGAGAACGTCGACAGGATCTATCCACAGGTTCTCTACCTACCGGACGGCGCGTTCATAGTGTTCGAAGGATAAGGAGACCGACATGCCTGTAAACGAAATACCGCAGGTGCGTATAGCGCCTAAAAAACCCTGTCAGCACTGCGGCAAGCCGGTTATGGTCGGCGACCGCCGCTGCGGGTGGTGCAGGAGAAAAATGTATAAGGAGAGACCATGCCGTATAGATTCCAAACCAGCGGACTAACCATACCCAGGAAGTTCGACGCCCGCGTCAAGCTGACGTCATCAGACAAAGAGTTGATGAGGGCCTTGCGTGTGAGCGAGGGCCTGAGTCAGCGTCAACTGGCGCTGATGTTCGGCGTCAGCAGAAGGCTGGTGACGTTCGTGCTGGACCCCGACAAACTGATCGCCAACAAGGCGGCTCGAGCGGCCAGGGGTGGAACGGCCTCGTATTACGATAAAGAAAAACACGCGGCGTATACGCGGAAGCACCGCCGCGGAAAACAAAAGCTGGCCTTAGCCGGTTTACTGGAGGGAGAGAATGAGGGATGATATAATAGAGTGCGTCGGCAACATGACGGCTGAGGACCGCGAGGACATCAAAGACCTCTTCGACCTCACCGACGCCGAGTCCCAAACCATAATAGCGGAGGCCCTCGAAGACGAGGAAATAGCCGAAGCCGTGTTGATTCATTAAAAAATAAGGAGAGATCATGAACAGAGTAAAAATGGAGAAAAAAGGCGTTGTGTGGGGGCTGTGGGTGGTCAACGAGAGACAGGCTTTTCTCGAGGCCGCCAAGCTCTGCACCCTGATTACGTACACAGAGGGCTCTTGGCGTATTTTCAGCTACGACTGGGTCGCGGGGGGTCTCAGGGACGACAGCGCGTACTGGGTCTGTGTCTGGGACCAACCCGCCGAGTACTACGTCGGCAGGGCTGTTATAATCCCACAGGGCACCGAGACCAGGGTGTGCGGAATTTTTAACGCGGAGTCCGACACCAACGTCGCCTACCTCTGCGACGACGGCAGAACCCACGCCAACATCGAGCCTCTCAGGGGCCAGCGGCTTGAGGCTTTCGAGAAGATGGAGCTACTCATACAGTCCGACGAGGAAACCGACTACATCGTACACGACGCCGGCGATTACTGGCGCGTCGGCACCAACAGATGGCCTAAGAAAACCCACTGCAGAGAAAAGGTGGGAATGGCGGCGATGACGCTGTCGTCGTGCGACTACTGCGTGGATTGCACGGACTGTTCGAACTGCTCCGATCTAAGGGACTGCGAGCACTGCGAGAACTGCGAGAACTGCGAGAACTCCTCGTATCTGCGAGGTTGCCGCGCGGTAAACCACAGCAGGAATTGCGACTACTGCGAGGATTGCGAGGCCTGTGGGGATCTCGAGCACTGCGCGGATTGCGAGGAGTGCGAGGACCTATCGTACTGCCACGACATGACGGCGTGTATGAAGTGCCATCGCTGCGAGTCCTGCGGCAATTCAGAAGGACTGTCGTCCAAAAGCGACGTCGACAACCACCCTTATGGCCGCAGTCCGTTTTCGGATAGGAGCGCCGACGAGCTTAAGTCGGAGAGGTCGCACGTGTTCGTAAAAAGCGTGCCCGTGGAGAATCTGAGAAAAGGTATGACCAGTATTAGCAGAGACGAGTTCTCCGCCCACGTCAGCGACGGGGATCTGATAAAGGCGCTGGTGTCTTGCCTGGCCGCCGACGATCCCCAGCATCCCGCCGACGGTAAAGTGGAGACGCTGAAAGACACCGGAGTGTATATAATGTCAGTCGGTCCACGGGCCTACGTTTTCAAGG
>JAGLDW010001641.1 GCA_023145395.1 Lentisphaeria bacterium
GATGGTCCCGCGGGGGTTTTGCGTTGCAGCTACTCCGGCACCGTCATGGGGGGCACGCGAATGCTCAATATCTCTACGGCGTATCTTCCTCTCCGAGGCTCGTCGATTCGAGCAGAGAAGCGCTAGGAGCTTGTGCAAGGCTTCGATGCGTCTTGCATGACGGTCCTCCCGATTGTCCGAAAGCACGACCTCCTTCGTACCCTCTTCATGGAGGATGCCGATGCGCCGTTTTGTTCCGATCCCCGCAGCCTTGATCGCTATCTTACTTTCCTTGTCCGCGTGTGGCGCTCGGAGTGAGCTCTACGCGACAGGTCAAGATAGCGGGGAAAGCTTCGATGCTGTCGTGAGAAGCGATCACATCGGACCGTGCTGGCCTCTTGCTTCTCATTATGGTGATTACCAGGGGCGATGGCAGGGGATCGTGAATTGTCTGGAGGAGAAGCATCCCTCAGAGGGAACGCTGCGTTTCCAGAGTCGCGTCGAAGACGATGGGAGCCTCTATGTCGAGGGGGATTTCAGCGGGATCTTCTCCAACGGCGAAATTCTGACGAGCCGCGTCGCGGGGCATCTGGCGTGCAGTGGTGCCGTGCAAGTCGACCTGAAAGATATTGAGGTGGGGCATGCCCAGGTTGGGAGCGCGGTATCGGGCTGGCTTCGCGGCTGGGCTTTCAGCGACCATCCTCGGCGCTTCTCCGGGACCTGGCGGATCGATCAATGGGAGCCCCTCTGTCTCGGTGCGGGTCGCTGGCAGGCGATGGCCGTTGACGTGCGGTGACCCCGCTCCCTCTCGGTTCGCCCCCTTCTCGGCCCGCCCTGGGTGGCGTGTTCATCGCGACGAGTGACATCTTGCGGCCGTCGCGGAGGTGTGTCGTGAAGACTTCCCTGCCGTTCCAGGATGTGGAGTTTACTCCACATGTCCTGTTTTCTCTTGGATAATCAGAGTCTTAGGGGCGATTGCGGTCTCTTTACGGCGCCACCTGTGGACTCGACTCCACAGTGTCGACGCGGGTCGGCGGTGGATCTCCATGGAGACATGGTAGTTGGCGTGTCATTTCCCGTAGTTAGAGACGCTGGCATTTGTGGCCCGAATCTCGCATATAAACTTCATGTCACATAGAACAAAC
>JAGLDW010001642.1 GCA_023145395.1 Lentisphaeria bacterium
GGTACACTCTCTACAGCATCCTGGGTGAAAAGCTGAAGACCTGGTTCCATTTTGTCAGCGACACGAACCTGGCGCTCGGACAGCGCAAACTTTCCGACTACCGCCTTGTCTACGCGGCGCAGCTGGAATATGCGGACAGCGCAACGGCCGAACGTCTGACCTCATTCGTCGAGAAGGGAGGCACCCTAGTGCTCCTTGATCCCAAGGCCCTCACGCACAACATCGATGGTTCGTCACTGGCCGTTGCACGGAAACGACTCATCGGGGGGACACTGGGGCCCGCCATCCCGAAACCGGAAATCCGGATCAGCACACCTGCATTTGGGTTGCAACCGGGCACCGTGCTTCCTCTGCGAGCCATCAGGAACCAGTGGAAAGCGGGAGCCATCGCCGCCTATCGCATCACGCCCCCGCAGGATGCCCGCGTCATTGCCACCTACAGCGACGGACAGCCCGCCGCCTTCACGCGCACAGTGGGAAAAGGAAGCGTCGTCTACTTTGCCGCCCAGCCATTTGGCGACTCGACCCTCGCCCTGAAACCGGGCACCTGGGCTGACCTATTCAGAGGCCTGGCCCAACAGGTGAATGAGCCGGACACCCTACGTGTCTGGGATTTCATGATCCCCGCCAAGGGCGGAGAAATCAGAGTGGACTATGCCGCGCCCATCAAGTGACCGGCGCCTTATTTCATCTCCAGAGTCTTGATTTTTTCTCCCACTCGTTCCGCGTAGGCATTGCCAATCGTGTCGCGGACTAGTGTTGCCTTGTCGTATTCAGCGTATATCCCTTCGCCTAGGCAGAGCGAGGCAAGCATACCATTCCGCAGAGAAACGACGCAGATTCTGCCGTCCAACTGTGTGGCGCCGAACTGGATTTTTCCGGGCTGGACGGAGTGTAGCACTACAAAGCTGTCGGTGCCGCGATCAATCCGCAATGCAATGGCATCGTCGTGGCCAGGCAAGCGGTGCAGCTTGGTCTTGAAATCTGGGATGGACTTCCCTTCAAACGGCGCGTAAACAGCCACAAAGATCGCGTTCGGACCGGGGCGAATCATCTGGATGTGACCACGGCGGGGAAGAACTGCGCCTGGTTTCAGCGCCCCCCCTCCCACGTGACAGGCCTGAAGGGCATCCTCTTCGGCCGGACACTCGGCCAGAATGACCTCAGACGCCCCCATGGCCGGCAACCGCACCGCAAGACCGCGCGGGGTCTTTCCGGGAAAGGTCCAGATAGCTTCCAAGTCTCCCGCAACCTGCCCCCGCCGACCGTGTCGCAAGGGTTTCGGCACCACCGTCGAAGTCAGCTCCGAGACCCCCTTCACCTGCCAGTCTGCGGAACGAGCGTGCATCGTCCAAGTGAAGTGTTCTTGATTCCCGCCGACCCGGAAGATATCCACCACGACAGGTGCTCCCGATTGTCCTGGGAGCAGCAAAATGCAGCGCGAGTTTCCTGGCGGATTCCCTGCTTCGGCGATCTTTGGGCCAGGGGTGACGCACCAGACGAGAGGCTCCCCCCTCCCCTCCTGTCCCGCAACCTCCAGCACCGTGTTGTGTGCCAAGGGCTGAACCTGGAACCTCTTTGCCCAAAGGGGATTGTGGCTATAGCCGATCTCTGACACCATCTCCATACCATGTGCCCACAGGCCGAAGTTCAGGTAGTCTCTATGCTTGTGAACGGCCGGAAGATAGGCGCCATAGTCGAGAAAAGCCATCATCCGGCGCGATGGAGCCTCCCCCTGGCGCAGGATCATCATACCCATGTCGGCGAGGTGGGCACTGTCCACTCCATAGGGTTCGCCAGGGTCCGGGGATGCCGCCGTGTCGGGATCCCGGAAGAAGAGCGAGTACTCGCTCCCGCTCTCCAGCTTGTCGCCCCAGACTTGCTTGAGGTGCCGCAGCGCTTTGCGGTTTCCGTAGCGTGCGTAGGCGATCTCGGACCACAACAGCGCCGGGCGACCACCAACGTGCGCATCGTTCACAGCCGGCATGGTGCCGTCGGGAAATGTGCTGTCAAGATACCAGGTGAGGACTTTCTCCCAGAGCGTGCAGTTGGGGTTGGAGTAGACACCGACTTCCAGGTTGCCCACGAGCACTTCAGGAATGGACCAACTGCCAGCAAGAAATTGGCTTTCGTAGGCCCAGGTGCCCTCAAAAAACGTGCCATCCCCGTAGAAGATCCAGCTGTCTGGGGCAAGCATCTTCTCGTACATGCGCACGATCGACTTCAGTGTCTCGGTGTCCCCCAGGAGCGCGGCGCACGCGGCCACGCACCAGTACGAGTAGCCTTGATCCT
>JAGLDW010001643.1 GCA_023145395.1 Lentisphaeria bacterium
ACTTTGGCCAAGTGACCCCACTGATCAAGCTGAAATGTCCCAGCGCCACTCCATTGCCCCCGATGAGGAACCACATCCCCCAGTCAGATTCCAAGTTGCACAGCCCCAGCATGGCGACGGCCGTTCCCCCGAGCATCAGCATCAGCAGATACTTCAGGCGAACCCGGTCACTGGCCCATCCGGCGATGAAACTGACAGTGACAGAGATGATCGAAGCGGGAAAGAACATGGCGAATGCCTGAGTCCGGGTTCTGCCGGCCTGTTCGAAGAGAGAGACCACGTGGAATGTGAAAGCCGTGTAGTACAGCCCCAGCAGTCCCAGCGTCAGAATGAAGACCCAGAACGTGTAGGTCCGGCGTGCTTCCTTCAGGGTGAAGGCGCGTTGCGACTCCCCGCCCGCCCGGTCTGGTCCCTCTGCGTCGTCCGGCGTCCGTCCGTCGGGCAACAATCCACAACTTTCTGGTTTGTCCCGATAGAAGACGAGAGTGAAGGCGCAGAACCCAATGCCGATGACCACTGCCAGGATCCGCCACGCCCCCTGCCAGCCCCAGTGGGCAATCATGCTGTCAAGGATCTTGGGTGACAGGCTGAAGCCGAACGACACGAACACCGCTCGGATGCCATTGGCCAGCCCGCGGCGACGCTCGAACCACTCCATCAGCATATTTCGGCTTGTCAGCGTCATCATGCCCTGCCCAAAGAAACGCAGGAGAAAGAACCCCACACTCATAACGACGACACCAGCGGCGGCCATCCCCCCGAAAACTCCCACGATTCGGGGGCAGACACTCAGAACCATCAGAACAACACCGAGTCCGAGCGCAGCGACCGCAGACATGATTCGCGCACCAAAACGATCGTACATGCGACCAGCCCATGTCATGAGAAACGAACTCGCCAGAGTGCCAATCATGTAGGCCGTCGTAAGATCGACGCGGGTGATGCCCAAATCGCGGATCAGGTGATCCGTGAACGCGGAGACGCCCATGGTCTGGCCCGGCACGCTCATGAGCATCCCGACCATGCTGAAACCAATCACGACATAGCCGTAGAAAAACGGCACACGTTTCGGGTCAAAAGGAACGGTTTCGGGAATTAGCCTCACACTGGCGCCTCTCTGTACATTGGTCTAAAAGGAAAGCGTGCTCTATACAGCAAGGGCGCCGTCCATGCAAGGCGAGGCGCGGAACATGTTCAGAATAGGGAGGCGAACCGAAGGCGAACGGACGCCTCCCACATTCCGCCCGGCTCCTTTGCGGTTTCCATGGCGCATTGTTCTGTCGCGTCAGCGACGGGCACCGTTTCCGGGCCCGGAGAGCCGGGCACTTCGTCCGGCGCGTGCCCGGAAACAGCAATGTGGGGTCCGGGGAGTCAACGATTCCCCGGCGGGGTCAAAGGGGCAGCGCCCCTCCCTTCCCTTCCGCCCGGCTCCCACACCATCGCAAACAGTCCTATAGTACCTAGCATCGTCCTGCGCCCCATGTGCAAACCATCGGGAGATCATAACTCAGATGCGCTACGACTTCGATCGCCCTGTGGAACGCCGGGGCACTGACTCCATAAAATGGGATTTCGCCCAGATGTTCTTCCCGGACGCCTCCGCGAATGCTCTACCCCTGTGGGTGGCGGACATGGATCTGCCGACGGCCCAGCCCATCGTGGACGCCTTGGTGGCGCGCGCCCGACACCCCGTCTACGGCTACACCATCCACCAGACCGAAGACTACACCGACAGCGTTCTCGACTGGTTCCACCGTCGCTTCGGCTGGGACATCGACCCCGAGACACTCTTTCACGCTCCGGGTGTGGTCACCGCCCTGAGTATGTTCATACAGATTCTCACCGAACCCGGGGACGGCGTGATCATCCAGCAACCCGTCTACTATCCCTTCGCCCAAATCATCGCACGGAACAAGCGTGTTCTGCTCAACAACGCCCTCGTGCTCGACGGAGACCGCTACGAGATGGACTTCGACGACCTCGAGGCCAAGGCGCGACTGCCAAACGCAAAGCTCCTGATCCTGTGCAGCCCCCACAATCCCGTCGGCCGCGTCTGGACCGAGCAGGAACTTGTTCGCCTGACCACAATCTGCGCGAAACACGATGTCGTCGTCATCTCCGACGAGATCCACTGCGACCTGCTCCGACGCGGAGTCCGCCACATCCCACTCGCCAAGGCCTGTCCGGAACATCGGGACCGCATCATCGTCGCAACCGCTCCCAGCAAGACATTCAACCTGCCCGGACTGAAAATGTCCAACATCTTCATCCACAGCCAAGACATTCGCAACCGCTTCCGCACCTTCTGCGACAAGCTCTTTCTGGAGGGAGGCACCATCTTTGGAGGAATCACCACGCGGGTCGCCTACCAGCATGGAGAGGAATGGCTCGAACAACTCGTCGACTACCTGGATGCCAACGTCGAGTTCCTAAAGTCCTATCTGAGCCGGCATCTGCCCCAGGCGCCCATGATCCACCCCGAAGGCACCTACCTCGCCTGGATCGACTTCTCCGCCTACGGCCTCACACACCGCGAACTGAAAAAGCTCTTCCTCAAAGAAGCCGGCGTCGTTCTCGACGATGGACGCATGTTCGGCGCCGAAGGAGACAATTTTATGCGCATCAACTTCGCCTGCCCAAAGCACACGCTCCAGGAATGCCTTGACCGAATCACCCGCGCAATGCGAAAAGCGTCGTCCCCTGGAGGGCGAAGCT
>JAGLDW010001644.1 GCA_023145395.1 Lentisphaeria bacterium
ATTTCCCGACGCCGCTTTGACCAACGACAAGCGCGGTACCTCCATGCGTCAGGCTAGTTGTCGTGTCCCGCGGGCCTCTTGTTGAGGCGGCATCGCGGGCCAGTCGAGTTCCACGCAAGGAGCGGAGGACGGCATGATGATGACTGGCTACACCGAAAGCTTCAAGGCGCGCATGGTAGCGCGGCTGCTGCGCCCCGATGCGCCGACGCCGTACGCGCTGTCGAAGGATGTCAACGTTTCCTACCAGACCCTGACGCGGTGGTTGGACGGGGCTAAACTCGAAGGTATGACGAGCAAGAAGACGACGTCGAAACAGAGGCCCACCCGTTCGCTGTCCGCCGCAGCGAAGTTCGAGCTGGTGAAGGATGCTGACAAACTCGACGAGGCTGAGCTCGGCACGTTTCTGCGGCGAAACGGTCTTCACGAGGCCGAGCTAACGCAGTGGCGCGAAGCTGCACTCGCGGCGCTCGACACGCGCAGGCGCCGTAAGACGAAGTCGCCGGAAGCGCGCCGCATTCGCGAACTCGAGCACGACTTGGCGCGCAAGGAGAAGGCGCTTGCCGAGCATGCGACCCTCTTGGCGCTAAAAAAAAGACCGGAATTTGCGCAGCTCTGGGCGGACGAGGACAGCGACACAATGCCGAGGTGCGGAAGATGATGCTCGCGTTTGTCGATGCGGCCGTCGCCGAAGGTGTAACAGCCGATACCGCCTGCAACTTCCTCGGCCTGACGTTGCGCTCGGTCCAGCGATGGCGGCGCAAACCCGAAGACTGCCGAGCAGGCCCCAAGACCTCTCCCCCTAATCAGCTGACCCGCGCCGAACGTCGGCGCATCGTCAAGGTAGCAACATCGCGGGAATACCGTGAACTGCCACCAGAGCAAATTGTTGCCCGTCTTGCCGACAAGGACGAGTACGTCGCTTCGGCTTCGAGTTTCCGACGGGAGCTGAAGAAGAAGGGGCTCTTGACGCGGCGAGGACGCGCAAAGGCACCGAAGGGCACCAAGACGGCTCGCCACGTGGCGACGGGGCCACGCCAGGTCTGGACGTGGGACATCACGTACCTGAATGCCGCACGCCGTGGCGAATTCTACCGGCTCTACCTGGTGGTCGACATCTGGAGTCGCAAGATTGTCGGTTGGCGCGTCGAAGAGGACGAACTCTCCGAGTTGGCCTCCAAGATGCTGCAGGCCGCATGCGAGCGTGAGGGAGTCGACCCGGGCGAGTTGGTCTTCCACGCCGACAACGGGGCTGCGATGCGCGGCTCGACGCTGCTTGCGCAGATGCGAAGCCTTGGCATCATGCCCTCGTTTACGCGACCCGGAACTCCAAGCGAGAATGCATTTTCCGAATCTCTCTTCAGAACGCTGAAGTACCGGCCCAGCTACCCACAACGACCGTTTGCTTCGCTCGAGGACGCTCGCCGCTGGGTCGCCTCCTTCGTAGCCTGGTACAACAGCGAGCACCTGCACTCGGCCCTTTCGTACGTTACCCCGGAGGACCGGCACGAGGGTCTCGACAAGGACATCCTGGCGCGCAGACGCGAAGTCTATCGCCGTGCGAAAGCACGGCATCCAGAACGCTGGAGCGGCGATATCCGCAAATGGGAGTCGCCTCTCACCGTGAAACTCAACCCAATTAAACACAAAGGTCACAAGGCGGCTATTACTTGACGATTCACGCGACAACTACCTTGACAACCACCG
>JAGLDW010001645.1 GCA_023145395.1 Lentisphaeria bacterium
ATCGGGGGGTTCAGGGGAGAATCCTGCCCCCAACGTTTCCAACAAGGAAATCGGGGTACAAGGAATCGACAAGCGTGCCGAAATCGGCGGTGGTGTTGTCTACGAGGTCCCGCACAGCATCGATTCGATACCCGCTTCTGCAAATCGCATGGCGTCTTGATTGCTGTGAGGAGCAATTGCTGCAGACCCACTCAGTAGGCGATTTCCTTCCTGGAAATTCACCTGGGTGTTGTAATTCCTCCCTAATGATTTCCTTCCTGGAAAAGGTGAGCCCAATAAGGCGTGATCGGGGTATTGCAAGACTATCCTCCTTGTTCTGCGTGTGGTCGGATCAGCCATGCTGGGAATCAAGACACTGGGTCCTTGTTCTGGAGTCAAGACACTGGGGTGTTGCAAGGCCGTCGCCAAATCCTTGTTCTGGGAGTCAGACCCTGTGGAAGAATCCACCCCGATAGGGAGCGGGGATCACCCGTCTGTTGCGGGTCAAGACGCTGTGTGAAATGCGATGTCGGTATAAACACAAACCCCCGCCCTGCAACGGGCAGGGCGGGGGTTGCGTCCGCAGGTGTGCGTCAGCTGGCGGCGGCGACGGGCTCTGCCGCTTCCTCCGTCTCCTCCGCTTCCGGTGCGACGCTCGGTCCCCGCAGGGCGGTCCGGACGTCGTCTTCCTCGGCTCCGCAGGCGGCGGCGACGAGCCGGACGTGGAATCGGGCGAGCTGGCGTCCGAGCAGTGTCCGGGCCTCTTCCTCGGTCAGCTCCGGCTCGGCGTCGTCCGCGAGGCGGTTGACGACTCGCTGCGTGTCGAGGACCAGGTTCTGGACTTTGGCGGCGGCTTGCTTCTTGTTCATCGCGTGTCTCCTGCGAAGGGTTGTGTTGGCGGGGCTGATCGCCCCACTCTGACGGACTGTTGCAGGGCCGGACCCTGCGTGAAATGCGATATCAGGCGTAGTCGCTGCAGAGGAAGCCGTTGGCGACCAACTCGCTGTCCTGCCAACCCTCGCATTGGGGGCAAGCCGCGAGACCATCGTTCCGGCACCCACACGCCTTGTGGGTCGGCTGGGGCGGTTCGACACCTGCAATCTCGCAGAGCCGAGCCATCGTGACCTCACCGCTGAATTCGAGGTTGGGATTACTCATCTCCGGTTTATCCGTCTGGGGCAGAGTGCCATGCAGACTGACACCGATCACCTTCTTGTCGGTGAGCAGACCCCTGGTGACGACCGCCAAAGCGGCCTTGCTGCCGACCTGAGCGATCGGTGCGCTGTTGAGGGCTCCGCCGATTCCGTAAATCCGAAGCATCTTGTCTCTCCTGCTGGGGTTGGGGGAATTGTCTCGCCCATCTGTTGCAAAGCGAGTGGGGTCGTTAACACAGTTTTGCCGCAACACCCAGCGGTGGTAAAGCCCAAAACCAACGCTGAAAACGGATCGCGCGGTGCAAAGCGTACCAACGACGCTTGGCGGGATCCTGGGAATGGCGGCGACGTCTTTTACCATCCGGCATCTCAAATCCTCCATGGAGAGAAGCAAAGAGTCGCCCCGGAATGTCCGGGGCGACGGGGCGGCGTCAAGATCAGTCGTCTTTCGCTCTGGACTTCTTGTCGGTGACGGCCTCATCCAGTGCCGCCCGAGCCGTCTTGATGCCCTCAACCGCCTCGTCCTGCGTGCTACCACACGCCCCAGCGACGATGCCGGGCAGAGCCTTGCGGAGCTGCATTCCGACGAGCGTTCGTGCCTCTTCCTCGCTGCACTCGGCGAATTCGGAGTTGGCGGATTGGGCGGCAACCACGGCGGACTGCAGCATCAGGGCGATCATTTTCTTGCTCATCTCGTGTCTCCTGCGAAGGGTTGTGTTGGCGGGGCTGACTGCCCCACTCTGACGGACTGTTGCAGGGCCGGACCCTGCGTGAAATTAGCAGTCGAGAACCGTGAGCGACTCACTGCCGACGACGGGCTCGCCACTGATATCGCATCTGACCAAACGAACCACAGACGCTTCAGGGAACACCCTAAGAGCGAAACGTTTCGCAGCAACATCACAAGTATTGCCGATTCGCAGATGATGCTTACCACGTTCCAAATTGCTGCCACGATCCTTCCAAAATGGGATCGGTAGATGAACCATCTTGGGGTCCATCTCAAGGTCGACTCGCCACGACTGAGCGTGAAAGTGGCCAATGAATGTCAATTCGTTGCAACTCGGGCACATTCCCATTTTTCGTCTCCGGTGGGGGAGGGAGGAAGCTGATACAATCCTGTTGCAAGCCCTCATCAAAAGTGAAATGAAAAATAAAAATACCTCCTGCAGACCCATGATCTGCAGGAGGCACCGGAGGGAGTCGCCAGTCTCGGCGGGATTAGACCACAGGGAATCGAACCCAATATCCCGCAGGCCAATTGCCACATCGACCCTTTCCAACAGCAAGGCAACTCGGCATCCTCCTCAAGCGTGATTTCCTCACCGGAAATCGTTGTACTAAAAAGTCGCAGCCGTGCCTTTCCCGTAATGAACAGCGTCTTACGTAGCTAGAACTGCGACCATTGTTCGTTTTATGCGATTTCCTCATTGGAAACCGCCAGGGTCGCCCACCCACTTTGCAGGCGACCCCAGACACCCCTTGTTACTTGGGCGCGGCGTAATGGCGACCGTACTTCGCCAGCCACTTGCGGGCTTGGCGTTTGGTCACCGGATTCCTCCCGCACCATGCCACCAAAACGGCGTGCAGCGGATGGGATGAAATGAGCAGTGCGGCAGCGGTCATTGACGGCATGAAAGAATCTCCGGTCGGAGGAAGGAATCGGTGGGACTCGTCGCCCCACTCTAAAAGGTTGTTGCAAGGTCGCCAAAGGCGTTAATTCACTCCGCATTGCCGTCGATGAAGCACTCAACTTTACACACGAGTCTGGGAGACTGTCCCGGCTTGTGACAGTATTGCCAATACTCCCGCTTCTTGAAGTGATCGAGGACCTGCGTCACAATCACCTTACGGCCTTCATATGACTTCACAATAAGCCCCAAAG
>JAGLDW010001646.1 GCA_023145395.1 Lentisphaeria bacterium
CACCCCAAAACGGGAGTTCTGGAGATATTCGCGGTGGGTCGGTACAGTTTGCTTATCGGGAGACTTCAGTCCGCCTTCAGCCGTATGCACGATTGACATCTCATCGGTCGCTCGATTCCATCCCCCTCCCACCGTGTGGAAGTCGGTGAGGCGTCCCTCCTGCTGGAACGTGCAGGTTGTCATATCGAGGGATGCGAACTCCGCCAAGCGCTCGGAATCGTGCCAGTCGATTCCCATGGCAGCGCAGAGCATGCCGACGACCCCACTGCGCGTGGGGTGGGAGAGCGTAGTGCGCCTGTCGAAGCGGCTCTGATAGCCCCAGCTCTGCAGCGGGGCATCCAAATACAGTGCAAGGTATGCGATATCCGCAGGCATGGTTACAGCTCCGCCGTGAGTTGGGCGATGAAGTCGTTCAGATTGCTTTCGGGCAGAATGGCTTCGGTGACAACCTGGTCTCGGAGGCAATAGGTCTCCGTCAATGCCTCCCAGTGCCTCATCATGGCCTGGGTGCTTTCCTCAATGTAGCCCTGCGAGCTCCGCACGGGTGTTTCGAAGGCGTTGACGAGCGAGAGGGGCTGTCCCATCCGGGTCAGACCAAGCACGTATGCGGGCGGATTGAAGCCGAACATGGAGTTCTTGCGGGCGGCGGGCACCGACATGATGGCGGAGCGGAGGAAGGTCTCGACCACAGCGCGTAGCTCCTGTTCGTCGAAGTGACCAAGGTGGTCCGCATCTTTCAAGAGATCCAGATTGAGACCGATGTAGCGGTAGTAGCAGGCGGAGTTGAACTCGATGGTGCCGATGTGACCGGCGCCGCTGTCGTCCATGTTCTGGTCGTCCACCGCACTGAAGAAATCAATCTCGTTGGTGGCGGAATGGGTGGAAAGTATGTGGCTGAACAGTCCTGCGCCTTCGAGCATGAGGCTGTGGTCGTCGGCGACCATGCGCCCGAAAATTGCGATGTCCGCAGTGTCTTTAACTTTGTTTTTGAGTGCCTTTGCCGCCTTTTCAGCCAGTTTAGATAGATCTTTTCCCGCTTTCTCCTTCTCTTTGCCGGCCTTCTTGTCACTTCCTGGATCGGAAACTACGGCGGCAAGGAGTGCGGAGTAGTCCTGCTCCAGCATGTTCGCGACGACACTCCCTAGCTCCTGGGGGGAGAAGTACAGGAGGGTTTTGACATTGCCCTTCTCGAGATCGTCAAGTTTGCCAAGCGCGTCGGCTGTGAGGGATGCCAACACTCGCGCCTCTTCAGGCGCGGTGTCGTTGGCGAGATAGAGCTCTTCCAGCGCGCGCACCACAAAGCGTGTGCGCTGTCCGGCGAAGAGTTCGGCTTCGCTCTCTTTCGCCAGCGTGCGAATCGCCCGCTTCCAGCACTGGCTGGAGATCCGGGCGCGTTGGCAACCGCCAAAGCGCGCGGTCTTGGGCGCGCCGACATCATCGCGGTTGAGACAACTGACGGGGAAGGACTGGAGGATGTGCAGTTCGATCAGGTTCATGGTTTCTTTTCCTTTCTAGAGGGCCGGTTTTCTGTGTCTGTCGAGTTTTTGGCGTAGCACGGTGCGCAAGTTGGGTTTGTCGTGGGCATGGAGGGAGAGCAGGCGTTTCCCCGCCTGCTGGTAGAGTTTCTTCTTTTCGAGCATGCCGATGCGGTAGTCGAGATTGTCTTCCATGCCCCAGTATTCGATGTAGAGGTCGAGTTCGGGTAGATAGAAGTCGGGGCGGATGGCATACCCCTTGACAATGCGAAAGCGATTGTCGTAGCGATACTCCATGCCGAGAGCCGCAAGTTCCTCGGCGATGATGCGCTCGCCATCCGACTGGACGACCGTGCCGTCTGCGGCCTGAATGGTTTTCTTCAGCTCGACGCTGGTTTCCCAGTTTCGGCGTTTTAGGAAAACCTCGTCGAAGCATCTGTCGCAGTAGGTGCGATGGAAGGCCTGCTGGGCGCGTTCGTATTCGTCTGGAGCAACGGTTGTTCCGCAACGGGTGCAGTGGTGGACGGCATCCTGCACAGCTTGTTCGAGTGCTGCACGAATACTCTCGGAAGCGCTGACAGCCGCTACAGAGACGTATTGTTTCACCCGAGGGTTCACTGCAAGCTCATCCAGGTCGTGGAGCAGGCATTCGGCATCGGCGCCAAAGTTCTTCAGTGCCTTCAGCGCGTATTGCTGTACCTGAGGATGACGATCACGCAGGGCGACTGGTCCGAGTGCCGCCACCGCCGTTGCGGCATCGACGCCGAACTCGGCCAGTTTGCCAATGGCCGATGCCGCAAGTCTGCGAATCTCCGTGGCCGGCATACCGAGAAGAGTGACGAGCTCCGGGAGCGCCCCAGGATCACCACTGCGCCCGAGGGCGAGGGCCCGTTGCGTGCAGTCATGATGCTGTTGACGGTCCATCGTGCTGTTCATGAGAATGTGTCTCCGTTGTGCGAAGCTGGCTCACTATCGCTTGCCGACGCTGTACTGAGATCGGTGCGTCGCCGAGCGGAAGCGAGGCAGTGTCCGATCAGGTTTCTCCCACCGCCCGCAGCATCAGCAGCCCGAAGCCAAAGGCCTTGGCGGAGCCGATTCCGGCTTCGAAGGCATGGATGAATGCTGCGCGGTCTCTGACTTCGAGCATGCCGCCGAAGTCAACCGCCACGTGTTTTCCGCGTTTGCGGTCTCGGACGAATGTCTCGTCGATGGGTGCGCCTACGACCAGACTATCCGCGAGGATCTCGAATCCGTGCTGATCGGCTTTCCGCTTCATCCATTCGCGGAGCCGATCTTCTCCATAGATGCCCAGACGCCGTCGGTCAGCATTGCGACGCATGGTGGGATTGGCCCGGAGCTGAAAGCGATAGGCGTCATGGGTCAGGAACGAATCGGCGACGGG
>JAGLDW010001647.1 GCA_023145395.1 Lentisphaeria bacterium
GTTCAAGCTAGCTGCTCCGCAGCGGGGGAGCAGTACATCCCACCTGCTCGTGCCTCTGCGGTTTTGTGAGTAATAGTGTCCTTTCGTCCCGGTAACCGCCGGGGAACCGAAGTCCCTAGACGAAAGGACACACGCCATGAGTAACGAATCTACCCCTTCCGAAGGAGTACTCAACCCGCTTCCCGACATCAACTTCGATGTCGGCGATCCGAACGGCTGGTATCGCTATGTGGCCGATTCGCTTGTGCTGACCGGTCTGGCCCGGCGCTCGGGTGAGACCTACGCCCGCGAGGTGCGCATTCTTGTGCGCCGTTTCGACAGGCCCCCGTTCATGCTGTCCGAAGGCGATGTACGCACGTTCATTCTCGAACGGCACAAGAAGTTGAACGGCAGTTCCCAGCGCATTCTGTATCGCGGCCTGCGGTTCCTCTTCAACGACCTGTTCAAGTACGACTGGGAACTGCTGAAGGGCCTCAGTGCGAAGCGCGAAATTATCGAACCGACCATCCTGTCGCGAGAGGAAGTGGGGCGCTTGTTCAACAGCATCAAGACGCCTCACATCTACGCCTATCTGCGCACGGTCTACTCCTGCGGTCTTCGTCTCAGCGAAGCCCTCAACATAAAGCCCGGCGATATCGACCGGGCAGGAGGACTTCTGCATGTCAGGCAGGGAAAGGGCGCAAAAGACCGCAAGGTGGTGTTGCCGTCGCTGACGCTCGATATGCTCGGACGCTATTGGCGTCTGCACCGCAACCCCGACTGGCTGTTCCCGGCTCTCGGTCGAGACGGCAAAGGCGGCCCCACGGCCACCAAGCCCATGTCGGTCTGTGCAGTGCAGGGAGCCATGCGCCGTGAGCTGAAGCGTGCCAGGATCACCAAGGCGCGTGTGACTATTCATTCGTTGAGACACGCCTACGCAACGCACCTGCTCGAAGCGGGTGTCCCGTTGACCGTTCTTCAGCAACAGCTCGGACACGAGAAGATGCACACTACGCTGCGCTACGTCCACCTGTCCAAACCCGCTCAGGTTGATTCGGCCCGGATCATCGACCGTCTGATGGGGGCGATCCGATGAAGAACGCCATCCAGAAGATATTCCAGGACCATGGCAAGACCTACGTCCGCGAGAACGCTCAGCGGCTGACCGAGCAACATCTCAAGGTCATCGGGGCCATTCAGCGTTGCGGCACTCCAGCCGCCGGCTGGATCCGCTTCGAGTGCACGGGCTGTTTGACCCAGCATTATGTGGAGAAATCCTGCGGAAACCGTATGTGCCCCTCCTGCCAGTCAGGCAAGACTGCCGAGTGGCTGGACAAACGTTTGTCCAAACAGCTTCCCACCCATTACTTCCTGATCACCTTCACCG
>JAGLDW010001648.1 GCA_023145395.1 Lentisphaeria bacterium
TAGGAGAACGTGAAGGCGGGATCCTCCTCGTGCACCAGGGTGAGCCCCTCCCCGACCTTCTCCTCGTCTCCGCGCGACTCGGCCTTCAGGGCGGCGTGGATATTCGGGGCGGGATACTCGATTTTGGGAAGTTTGACCTTGAGTTGCGGGCTGCACAGGGTGTCGTTGGTATGCGTGTTCTTGAGCTTCACAAGGGCCCCGATTTCTCCGGAACGCAGGTGGTCCACCGCTTCGCGCTCCTTGCCATTCGGGAGGAGGATTTGTCCGATCCGGTCCGTCCCGCCCCGCACGCTGTTCTGGAGGGTCGTGCCCGATTTCAGCTCTCCGGAATAGATCCGGAAAAACGAGAGGGTCCCGACGTGCTCCTCGACCAGGGTCTTGTAGATGAAGATGACCGGTTCCGCGCCTTCCACGTCGACCTCGACCGCCTCCCCGGAGGGGGATTCGCAGGAGATGGTCTTCCGGTCGATGGGAGAGGACCCGAACTTGGCGATGAAGTCCATGAGACGCGTCACGCCGACATTCGCTTCCGCCACCGTGCAGAAGAGGGGAATGAAGCTCTGGGCCTGCACCGCCTCATGCAGATGCCCGCGCAGTTCCTCCTCCGAAAGCCCGCCCTCCTCGAAAAACTTCTCCAGCAGCGTGTCGTCGGCCTCCGCCACGAATTCGATGAGTTGCTGGTGCATTTCGCCGACCCGTTCCTTGTCGGAACCTTCCGCGGTGCACTCCTCGAACTCCCCGCTCTTGTCCTTCTTGTAGTCGACGACTTCGCTGCGCATCGCGTCGAGGAAGTGCGTGCAGTCCCCGCCTTTCCCCTCATCGAGCGGAAGGGTCATCGGGAAGACGTTCGCCCCGAAGGTCTCGCGAATTTGCTCGATCAGCAATTCCACCGAGGAGGCCTCCCGGTCAACCCCGTTGACGACAAGGAATTTCGGGATGCCCAACTTCGTGGCCGCCTCCCACATCCGCTCGGTGCCAAAACCAATCCCCTCCCCGGCGTGAATCACGATCAAGGCGAAATCCGCCACCTGCAAGGCGCCCAGCGCATCACCGATGAAGTCGGGGTAGCCCGGCGCGTCAATAATGTTGAGTTCGACGCCGTCCCATTCCTCGCGCAACAGCGACGAATGGATCGAGTTCTGGTGCTGCCGCTCGTCCGCGTGATAATCCGAGGCAGTGGTGCCCTCCGAGATGCTGCCCATGCGACCGATCCGGCCCCCATTGGTGAGCATCGCTTCGCAAAGCATTGTTTTTCCGGATGAGGCGTGGCCAACGACGGCGAAATTGCGGATATCTTGCAGGTTGTGGTCTTTCATATTCTGGGAAGATCAATGATTTCTAGCCCAAGTCCGGGCCCCGCGGCCCACCTCGGCGCACGAGTTTGGCAATTCCCCGCCGGGAGCGCAACCCGTCATTCCACCCGATCTGAAATTTGCGAGAAGTAAGGAGGGGGGACACTCCTGTCCCCCGGTGAATGCGTGGCAACAGGAGGGTTGCGGAACGGTCTTCGAGGCTCCCCGCAGCCGATTCTTTTTCAGTCCATTCGCGGGGGACAGGAGTGTCCCCCCT
>JAGLDW010001649.1 GCA_023145395.1 Lentisphaeria bacterium
CCGGTGCAGACGTACCACCAGAAAGAGTCGCCTTCGGCTCGGCGTTCCTGCGCCTTGTCCAGACCGAAGTGGTGGGAGACGGGGCACCATAGATTTGGCCCGCCGACAAGCTCGTCCTCCACCTGCTCGGTGAGCATGCGGCGGAGGCTGGGGGCGTGGGTTTTGAGTCTGCGGAAGCCGTTCATGACGAACTCGTAGTCCTTCGGCGCGGGTTCGTCGAACCAATAGACGAAGGCCTCTTCAAGCCAGCCTTTCTCGGCCAGGTGCGCCTGCACCATTCCCAAATAGTTCTTCATGGCGGTCTGGTATTGGGGCGTGTCCTCGGGGAAGCCGAGCAGACTGGGTTCGCGGCGGGCGTGGAACGTGCCGCCACCGAGCCCCTGGATGGGCATGCGGAAGGTGTTGAACCCGTACTCGCCGATGGCCTTGGTCATGGTCTGGTCCCATGCCGCCCAGTCGATCTTGGGACGCAGCGCGGGGGCAGTCGTAGCCTCGAAATCGCCATCATCGAGCAATTCCCGCCCCGTCGAGAGATCCATAAGTGACACATCGTCGTACCAAACCGTTCCCTTGGCCTCCGGCCCATCGCTGTAGCGGGTGGCCCAGAGCTTCAGCGTGACTTCCTTCGCGCCGGCTGGAGGGGATGTGAGTGTGCGGTCGAAGCTGCGCCACTCGGATCCGCCCTGGAAGACCATGTCGTTGTTGCATCCGGACATCCAGCCGCCGTCAGCCCGATGGTGCAGGAGGGTGGCGATGGACGCGTGGTTTTCAGATGCCATGCGGTAGCGGAAGCGGAGCCGCAGTCCCTTTGCGGGGAGTGCGAATCGGGCGTCGTAGCCACAATTGCTGCGTCCGGTTTCGCTTTTGTCCACCAGCATGAGAGCATGCCCTTGCCCGTCTTCCACCCGCTTTCCTCCCCGCCATTTTGGCCCGCCTTCCCACGAGACCCGAAAGGGGTCCAGGGGGCAGGGGTCGTAGGGGGAGATATGATGGTCCGCAAAGTTGCGCAAATATTTGTTGAGCACTGTCCGTCGATCCGCTTCCGAGGTGAGTTTCTGATATCTCCAGACTGCGCCGGGATTGAAGCCGAAAGCGGTCTGGCAGGTCATGCGGTTGGGCAGTTCGAAGCCGTACACGCGCACGTGCAGTGGAACTCGGGCGCTCCATCCCTTGGCGCGGAGAACGATGGCGCCCTTGTAGAGGCCGGGTCGGGCATTGGCGGGCGTTTTCACGCGGATCCAGAGGGGCTG
>JAGLDW010000165.1 GCA_023145395.1 Lentisphaeria bacterium
AAGTTATTTCCGTGCGGACCCTTAGTGGCGCGGGACGGCTCGTCCCGCAGAAACTCTCGGCGTGAGCCGCGCCGAACCACAGACGTGCACCCTACGTCACGGTGTTGTCGAAGAACTCAACGATCTCGCCGGTGGGCTTGCGGCAGAACGCCAAACGCACGGGTATCGGCGTTGGCTCGCTGGGGATGGTCACGTCCTTCGGTTCCACAGTCACCGTGGCACCGGCCGCAACAGCCTGCTTGACTGTATCCTTTTTTCATGTCCAGGGAAAACCCCAGAATGTCGGCCTGATTGAAGGTGACGTCAAAGATTTTCTCGCCCAAAAACCGATCTTGGGTTCGATCTTGGGGACGTTGGTGCATGGCAAGACCCGCTGCGAAAAGGTTTCCCGGCTCAGGTTCAAGGTTGACATGTTCAAGGTTCAGAGGCTGAGACAAGAAAATCTCCCGCAAATGGAGGCCAAATGGTCGAGACTATCCTTGTGTCTGCCACCAAGCACCCCTATCGTCTAAGGTCTGGTGTGTGTGCCAATGCATGTGGAGGATTCCCGCGATGATTGCATCCCGGTTCGCTGCAGCCTGTCTTGTCACAGCCGCTCTGGGAGTGACGCTCCACGGGCAGGGCGTCTCACCGGAGGCGGTCCCCGGCTACCATGTCATCCCCTTCGACGCGGACCCGCCCATCAGCATTGACGGGCAACTGGACGACTGGTCCGACATCCCCAACCGAATCGAAGTGCGCGGTAAGGATCACGTCGTCCATGGCGGCGCGAAGTGGACGGGGCCAGAGGATCTGAGTGCAGTCCTTCGCTTGGCCTGGCTGTCATCGGGACTCTGCATCGCCGCCGAGGTGACCGATGACATCGTCCTCCAATCCGAAAGCGGCCCCAATCTCTACCGAGGCGACCACCTCGAGATTTTTCTGGACTTCCTCCCCGGCACTGACCGTGGGCGCAAGAAGTTTGGCCGCGGTCAGTGCCATGTGGGGCTGAGCCCCGGCAGTTTTGGTACGACAGGAACAGCCAAGACGGTACCCGAGATCGTCGTATGGCGACCGACGGTGGCGCCTGGACTGTACGGACAGATCGCCGCCCGGCGGACACCGCGAGGCTATGTTTTGGAGGCGTTCGTGCCGTTCAAGCCACTGGGGGGACCCGTGGTGCAGCAGAACCGCAACGCTCGGTTCGAGATCGTCGTGTCCGACACGGATGTGCCGAGAGAGCCACTTGCGCAGGATACGCTCATGACGCGCATGAAGGCCAAGTGGGTGTGGCCTCCGTCGCGGACGCGCCTGTCCCCGGTCGTCTTCGGGGATGCTGACGGGAAGGGCCAGGAACCCGTGCACGTGATCCCGTTGGCCGGAACGACCACAGTCGAGCGTGGGAAGGCGCTGACCATCGCGCTCGATGCCCCTATCGTGCCAGACGGGAAAGTGGCTCACCTCTTCTTCAAGGCTCGGATCGACAGAAAACAGCCCAAGGGCTACCGACACTCCACCATGGTGGCTGAGATCAACGGGAAGCGCCTGCCGGGCCGCAGGCTCTCGAACCGTCCGGCGCTGGGGCAGATTCCGGGCGGGGCGAATCTGGTGTTTGTGCAGCACAACGGGCTCCTGATGGTTCCCTACACCCCAAGTGGCGCAGCCACCGCAGCCAGCAAACGGTACCGGATTCTGGATGGGTCGATGCCGGACGAGTTCGAGTTCAGCATGGCTGGGCTCCTCAAGCCGGGGCGTAACGAGATCGTGCTCCGGAATCTACTCAAGCCCAACACGCCGCACAGCTATCCGGTCGTAGTGAGCGACGTCTCACTGGTTGTCAAAGCCGAGGTCAAGCCCGTGACGTACAGGCCAGCACCCACCGGCACCCTCCCTGTCCGCGTACCCAAAATGTCGTTTCCAAAGACGTATTTCGAGCTAGCGCACACTCCCGGGGAGATCCGGTTCAAGCTGAAAGACCGGCCGTACACCGTGGAGAGCCGATTCTCGTCGTCGCCCGGGAAATGGATTTCGGACTCCACAGCATTGTACGAACACGAACGCAGAGTGATCGAGCACAACGAGTGGATTGAGGTGCATGATACCTTCACAAATCGGACGGACCGCGACGTGCCGCTTCTGCAGACTCATTCCTGCAACCTCGGGGAGCAGGCCAAGGGTCTCTGGATGGGGGGACAGAAGTACGCCACCCGTATTGCGGCAAACAAGGAGGCAAACAACCCAACCATCTACGCGGCAGGCCCACACGGGGGCATCGGTTTGGTGCCCTTGGACGACGTGTTCCGCATCCATTGTCACCTGGAAGCACCCGAGTCGGGAGCAATCCGTCTCGCCGACCGCGAGTTCTACCTCGCTGCAGGAAAACGCCATACGGTCGAATGGGCGATCGTTCCCACAGTCGCCTCTGATTTCTGGGGATTCATCAATGCCACCCGTCGGCTTATGGACGCCAATTTCACACTCAAGTATCAGTTCGCCTTCCTTCTCGACCGTGTGCGCCCGAACTCCTGGAGTGACAAACGGCTCCGGCAATTCGTCCAGTGCAAGAGCCTGGACATCGTCTGCCGCGGCCTGCTTTTCGACCAGAAGTACAACGGACACTACGGCGCGCACGGCCTGGCCTTCGAAACATTGACGCCACACTTCAAGACCTACTTCACCGATTTCCGCGCGCGACTGGACCGAGTCCTGCCGGACCGCAAGCTCTGGATGGCCGACTACTTCCACTGCTACCTGGACGTGATGCCCGAAAATGGCGAGCGCTTCAAGGAATGCAGAAACGTGGATGCGGCTGGGCGACACCGAACCTACGGCAACAAGTACGACTATCTCAACTGCTATGTGCCCACCCTCGACAACGCTTGGGGAAAGGCCATCGCGCACGGAATCGATCTGCGCCTCGACACGCCCGGCGTCGATGCGCTGTATTGGGACGAGTTCAACGCATCTGGCAGTGCCTACACGTACAACATGGAGGACGGCTTCTCCGCCGACATCAACCCCGAAACGCTGGCCATCGACCGGCGAAAGGGCTCCGTGCATCTCCTCAGCCGAGATTGGCTCGTGGTCCAAGCGAAACGCATCATGGCTCGCGTCCCGCTGGTGCTGAACGGTCCCCCTCAATCGCGCACCATTGCCGCACTGCACATCCAGAATTTCGTAGAGACAGCCAGCATCGCCAACTGTCGCCGCGCACTGCTGTCCAGTCCCATCGCCCTTGGTGACCACTTGAGCGAGGAGACGGCACAAGACAGCTATCGAAACATGGTTCTGGCCCTGGACTGGGGCTGCCTGTCCAACTGGTACCACGACCGGATCGAGCCCACACACCAGACGCTTGCAGAGCACATGTTCCCCTTCACACCCATCGAACTGCACAGCGGCTACGTAATCGGCGAGGAACGAATCGTGACGAACCGCAGCGGTCTGTTCGGTTGGGACGACAAGAGCGAAATGACTATCCACGTCTACGACCGCGAAGGAATGCCCACCGACCAGACGGCAACCAAAGTGATGCTGCGCGACGGACGGACATACGCTGAAATCCGCATCCCCGAAGGATTCTCAGCTGCCATCGTGCGCGATGCCCGCTGACGTCCCCGAAAGCCCCATCCGAACAGTGGCGCGGGACGTTTCCGAAGGCCCTATTCGGACAGTGGCGCGGGACGTCCCGGACCGCAGGTTGAACGGTCTCGCGGACGTTGGCGCATAGCAGACTGCGGTCACGCTACTACAAACGCAAATGGCATGGTATACAGGCCTACTGAGCTGATTATGGGCGCAGTATTGCTATGGCGTCAGAATTATGGCATCTCTAAGATCTTCATTTCAAACAGGGTAGAGAATCAACAGAGAGCGGTTTT
>JAGLDW010001650.1 GCA_023145395.1 Lentisphaeria bacterium
TGTCTGCGCCTTGGAGCGACACGCCAACCGCCTCACGCATGCGTTGGTGGAGAACAAAAGCGGTCGACAGGCTATCTCCGCCCAGATTTTTATCGATGCCACCGGCGACGCCGACCTATGCCATCTGGCCGGAGAAGAGACCGAGTCGCTCGACTCGAATGTGCCATGCGGCTGGTTCTACTATCTGCTAGACGGCACACTCCACCTCGACAAATGCTCCCACGCGTTCAGCCCGGACCTCACGCGCGAGGACGGCAACGGCCCCTTCTTCCGCGGTGACGACAGCCAACAGGTGACCGGCATGATCCTCGCCAGTCGTAACCTGTTGCGACAGCGACTCGCCGAACTGCGCCAGCGCAACCCCAGCGCCGACATCCAGATGCTCGCGCCTCCGACCATCCCCTGCTTTCGCGCCACGCGCCGGCTTGTCGCTCAGTTCTCCCTCACAGCAGACCACGCCCACCACTGGTTCGACGACACATGCGGCCTCATCAGCGACTGGCGCAAGCCAGGCCCGGTATGGTCCATCCCCTGGCGCTGCCTTAGCGCAGCCAACACGAGCAATCTCGCAGTCGCTGGACGCTGTATCTCTGCCGCGACAAGCGTTTGGGACGTGACACGTGCGCTTCCAGGCTGCGCCGTCACCGGAGAAGCTGCGGGAACTGCCGCCGCCCTCGCAGTCCGACAATGCCGTGCCGACCTGCATCGCCTGACTGTCGCCCACCTGCAGGAAACCCTGCGTCAAAACGGTGCCCTGCTGGATGCCGCCCTTATCCAGCCGCCAGAGGCCACATAGTCTCAGAAGCGCCCCGCACCTCAGACCTGCGCCAAACACTCACGTATTTTTTGTGCCAAGGCGCTGCTTGAGTCTGGCTTGAGAATATAGCAATGCTTGTCCACAGCCAGCCCCTGATCGGCAATCAGACGAGAGGTATTCCCGGAAATAAACAAATACTTGAGACGCGGGCGTTGCTCCGTAAGCGTCTCATGAACCGCATATTCCTTTGACCTGTTTGATTGC
>JAGLDW010001651.1 GCA_023145395.1 Lentisphaeria bacterium
GCCGAAGTGGAACTTGATAAGCCGTCCATCCATCCGAGAATCGCTTTCCTGCCGCCCACGGCCGCCAATCTGGATCTCGGTGTCACTTTGACCCAGGGATCTGTCTACATGGCGTATACGCACCGCAGCGCTTTCGACGGCCTGAGGGAGTCGTTTCTCTTCACAGTGCCCAGTGCCCAGTACGCCCGCGCCTGGGTATTGTGCGCAGTCGAGGATGCGCCTGAGAAGGATGTCGCCATCACTGCCAGGCTGACTCGGTTCGTGTCCAAAGGCTCCTACTCCGGGCGGGGCCGGGACTGTCTGGCTGACACGACCGTCGAGTTGCCGCGTGGCGACGAGCTGCCGGGCAAAGGCATCAGCCGTGTCGGCACTGTCACGGTGAAGGGGAAGCAGCGTCCACTCTATCTGGTTGAGATGACGCTGAAATCTGGTGATATCCAAGATTTGCTCTTCTACGAGCGGGGCAAGAAGCTGCGGGGAACCTACACCCGCATTGGTCCGTATCTGGATTTCGAGCTTCTAGGCCGGTTGCGATCGCAGGATCGTCCCCATCCATTTGGCGATGGACGCTACTTCCCCGACAGCGGTGCCGTCAGCGGGGTCCATGTCTTCGGGGTGACGCTGGAGGAGACGCCAGTGGAGATGGAGGTCCGTCAGACGCAATCGGGAAACATCTTTCACGATGACGAGCGTCCGGCGCTCACTGTGGCACTGCGCCCGCGCGTCGATGGCGATTACCGACTGAGCTGGGTGATTCGGGACGTGGACGCCCGGGAAGTGGGTAGTGGCAGCAAGCACGTGGAGCTGATGGCTGTGGACGGTGAGCAGATCATCCCAATCTCGCTGGCTCAGCCGAAGCTCGGATGGTATGAAATCGAGATTGCCCTGAACGAAGGCGACAGGAAACTGCTCAGCCACAACGCCTCGTTTGCCTTGCTTCCGCCGGACACGCGCCAGGCGGGGTACGATTCGCCGTATGGGACTTGGTGGTTTCACCATCACTACGGCACCAAGGATCCGCGAATCGTCGGACCGATGATTCTAAAAGCGGGATTTCGGCACGCCGCGAATGGCGTGTTCTGCCGAACGGAAGCAGAGCTGGCGCCCTGGAAGTTCACGGCTCCCTCCATCAGCTGGGGGAGATTGATGAGAGCGGGTCCGACCGATGAACAGCTCGTCGCCTACATTCGGGAAATGATTGCGCGCTACCCCCACAACAAGACATTGATGATCTTCCACGAAAACATGCCTGGGGCACCCCTCGGCACCCGTACGGCGCCAGAGTTGTTCGGGCTGCCAGTCAAGGAGTATCCGGGTGCCGACGAACGCTGGCGCCAAGCCCGGAGAGTTGGCAGAATCGTGCGCGAGAAGTTCCCGGATCTCAGCATTGTCATCGGAAACTCGGGTGCCGCTTCGGAGCTGTTGGCCGAAGGCATGCGCCGCGGGTTTCCAAAAGAATACGCGGACTACATCGGCATCGAGACGGTGGGACGCACTGGGTTGCCGGAGAAGCTTTGGGAGGGGGGACTTCCCGCACTCTGGCTCCTGCGCGAAACCGCTCGGACATTCGAGTACGACTGGCCCGTAACCAGTTGCTTCGAGACGAACTATCGTCAGAACCGCCTGCTGGGCGAACAGCGTCAGGCTGAATGGTATGTGCGGGATGTCATGGTGTCCCATGCATACCGCATCCCCTACATCTCCACCGCGTTGCTGCATGACGTCGGCAATGACTATCATGGGTCGTTCTGGGGCTCGACTGGACTGTGTCGACGCTACCCACTGCTCTATCCGAAGAGATCCTATGTGGCGATGGCGACGGCTACGCGCGTGCTCGACCGGGTCACGTTGAAACGCGAAATGCCCACTGGCTCGAACTCGGTCTATGCCCTGGAGTTCTCCCGGGCCGACGGCAAGACGGTCTACGCGGTATGGACCAGCCGGGGGACCTCCAAACTGGCGCTTTCGTTCGAGCGTGGCACCAAGGTCGAAATCGTCGATTTGTATGGTCGGGCCAGAACGACGTCCACGTTCCTGAGGAGGCTGCATCTCACGGTCGGTACGGCCGTGCAGTATCTGGTCACCCCCGGGATTATCGAGGGCATTCGTTGTGGCAAACGGACGTATCCTGAGGATCAGCCGCCGAGCGAATTCTGCGTGGTCAATGCCATGGACAAGATCGGCGACTGGCGGCTGTCGATGGACGAGGATCCTCTGCTCGAGCAGGTTACCTATCCGCACCTGCCGTTTCGCACGGCTGGAAACTACCTGTTGCGCGAAGTCCGCGACCGTGAGAAGGGCCGATGCCTGGAAGTGGAGTTGCTGCCCCGCAAAGACCTTCCAACGCCCCTGCTGAGCGAGTACGCGGTGATCCGAATCAAAGAACCAATCACGCTCGCGGGCCAACCGACCACACTCGGTGTCTGGGTCAAGGGGAATTCTGGCTGGGGGCAGGTGTACTGGGAGATCGAGGATGCTGCGGGTGT
>JAGLDW010001652.1 GCA_023145395.1 Lentisphaeria bacterium
TGGCCTATCCCGGCGACCAGCTCGAAGACTACCGCAGCCACATCCAGAACGACATGTTTCATGGGTTCGACTTCGACAGCACCATGCTCCGAATCGCTGCCATGAACATGCTTCTGCATGGCATCGAAAACCCGGCTATCGACTACAAGGACTCGCTCTCCGAGCAGTCCGGTCTCGCCCAGGAATCCGAGGGCGCTTTCGACGTCGTCCTGGCCAATCCCCCGTTCAAAGGCAGCATCGATCTCGAGAGCGTGTACAAGGGCCTGACCTCCATCGCGAAGACGAAGAAGACGGAACTGCTTTTCCTCGTGCTCATGACCAAGATCCTCAAGACCGGCGGACGCTGCGCGGTGATCGTGCCCGATGGCGTGCTGTTCGGGTCCAGCGCCGCCCACCGGGCGGTGAGGAGCATGCTGATCGAGGACAACCAGCTCGAAGCCGTTGTCAGCCTGCCCTCCGGCGTCTTCAAACCCTACGCAGGTGTCAGCACCGCCATACTCGTGTTCACCAAGGGCGGGCGCACGGAAAACGTGTGGTTCTACAAAATCGCCGCCGACGGCTACAGCCTCGATGACAAACGCACTCCCACCAAAGAAAATGACCTGCCGGATCTCCTGGAGCAATGGAAACAGCGCGATCCCATGGCCGACACCGATCGCTCGGAGAAAGCCTTTGGCGTCCCCAAGCAGGAAATCGTGAAGAACAAGTCTGATCTCTCCTTCAACCGCTACGCTGAGATCAAGTACGAAGAGGTCAAATACGATCCACCCAAGGTCATCCTCCAGCGTCTGCGCGAACTCGAGACTGAGATCAGCCACGATCTGGACGAACTGGAGACGATGTTGGAGCGGCCTCAATGACTGCTGAAACACTGCGACAACTGATTGCTCTCGGGGAAGGATTCACAATCGAGCTCAAGAGAGCTGGAACCTCCGGTCTCGGGTGCGAGTGGATAGTCCGAAACGCAAAAGAAAACAGCACAGGGGGCACGTTCCAAACATGAACTTGCCAATCAACATTGACGATATCCTGCACGGCCGCACGGTCGAATCGGAACGACTGGAGCTGAAAAAGGGATGGAATCCGCTGGCTGTGCTGCACACGTTGTGCGCCTTCGCCAACGATTTCCACAACTGGGGCGGTGGCTATGTGATTGTCGGCGTCGAGGAAGTCGATGGTAGGTCGGTGCTGCCCCCGACCGGATTGAATCTATCCGACATGGACCGGATCCAGAAGGAGGTCCTGGCCCTCGGGCACCGAATGATCCCGGACTACCACCCGATCATGGCGCCTTGCGAGGTGCAAGGACGTCACATCCTGGTCCTCTGGGCGTGCGGTGGGCAGACGCGCCCCTACAAGGCTCCGGTGTCGCTGGGCAAAGACTGTCGCGAATACGCCTACTACATCCGCAAAGGCACATCGACGGTGCGGGCGCGCCACCAAGACGAGGCCGAACTGATGGGCCTGTCCGCAACCGTGCCCTTCGACGACCGTATCAACCATTTTGCCAGTGTGGCGGATCTGGACCTGGGACTGATCCGGAGCTACCTGCAGCGGGTCGGCAGCAATCTGTTCGGCCAAGCACACAAACTGGATTTCGTGCATCTCTGTCGCCGGATGAGCATCGTTGACGGCCCGGACGAATTCCTCCGCCCGAAAAATGTGGGCCTGATGTTCTTCAATGAGCACCCCGAACACTTCTTTCCGCAAGCACAGATTGATGTTGTGCATTTTCCCGAAGGCCTTGGGGCGGACACGTTCACCGAGACGACCTTCGCCGGTCCTCTCGACCGCATTCTCGGTGACGCACTCCGTCACATCGAGACAACCGTGGTCCGAGAGAAGATTATCAAGCATGCCAATCGGCCCGAAGCAACCCGCTGCTTCAACTATCCCATGACGGCCATCGAGGAATGCCTGTGCAACGCCGTTTACCATCGCAGCTACGAGATCCGGGAACCGGTAGAAGTTCGTGTGTTGCCCGATCGGTTAACTATCGGTAGTTTCCCCGGTCCCGACCGATCCATCCCCGACGATGACTTGAAAGCATTCCGCTTCCTAAGCCGCCGCTATCGAAATCGCCGGATTGGAGAGTTCCTCAAAGAGCTGGATATGACCGAAGGCCGCGGGACCGGAATCCCGAAAATCCTGCAGGCTGTCAAGGCGAATGGATCGCCTGACCCCATTTTTCACACCGATAGCGAACGGACATTCTTCGTCTCTGAATTCCCGTTGCACCCCGAGTTTGAGAACGAAATATCCACCCCGGAAGACCGGCCGCAGCAGAAAGGGGTCCATGAAGGGGTCCATGACGGGGTCCATGACGGGGTCCATGACGGTGGGTTGTCTGCTCTCTCCGACACGGCGCGACGAATTTTGCCGCTGTGTTCGCCGCAAGCCTCCACACCCGACCTACTTCAGGCTCTGGGATATACATCACGAACCAGAAATTTCCGACGCGCGCTGACCACTCTCCTTGAGAGCAATCTGATCGAAATGACCATCCCCGACAAACCGCGCAGCAGCAAGCAGAAATACCGACTGACCGCAAACGGACGAAACTGGCTGGAGAACAATGCGGCTGTGAAACCCAGGAATGGAAAGGGCGAATAATGCC
>JAGLDW010001653.1 GCA_023145395.1 Lentisphaeria bacterium
GCGCGATCCGCTTGAAAGGGGATGCTGGCGAACAGCACCGGTGTTCCATTGCCGTGTCCTGTCTCCGTGGTCATTCCACCGAGTTGGTCAATGCGGTCTGCATGGCGGGCTCCGGTTTTCATGGTTGTGAACGGAGCCACCATGTTGTTGGTGGTGGACCATGGTCCTGCGTAGTGCGCCATCCCTTCCGGCAAGACGAAATCGAAGGCTCCGCCCAGCACTCCGGAGACTTCCGTGCTGTTCTCGGCGACGTGGACTTGGACCGTGAAAACATCACCTACCTGAATGTCCTGGTCAGGACACGTGAACGTCACACTGACCAGATCGGGCAGGCCCGCGCGGAGCTCCAGGTCGTCAATATTCCAGCCACAGAAGGGATAGGCCATGTGCATGGGGCCCATGCCGAAGCGCACATACACCGTCGCCTTGCCCGCCGCGTGGGGCGTGATGTCGTAGGTCAGTTGCGTCCACTCCGAATCGGCGAGGTCGCCGCCACTGTTGGCCCAGACGGTGTGCCACGCCTCGCCGTCGTTGGACACCTCGATCGTCGCGTGCGCCCAGTCGTTCTTCTCGACACCCAGCCAACGCTGGAAGGAAAGCTCCACGATCTCGGCTGTTGAGCAGTCGATAGGCGGCGAGGTCGTCCGGACATCCGCATCTGGTTCGTAGTCGCCACCGATCCTGTATCCCAAGATGCCATTGTCACCAGTTAGCGTTGTGTCCTCGGCTGGATCCGGGAAGCCATTCTCGCCGCCGCCTGCCACCGCTGCGCCGACATTCCAGCCCTGCGCCGCAAGTCCCTGCCACCCTCGATCGCTGCTGAAATCATCCGTGAACGGGAAGGCGTAGGCCGTGTGGAACGCGGCGGGTGAGGACCAACTCCCCCATTCGGTCTCTGCATCCCCCGAGTCGTCCTTGAAGCGTGCACGCCACCAATAGGACGTGTTCTCGGCTAGGACGCCGGAAGGCATGACCAGCGTTACCGCTACCGAGCCTTCGCCGGAATCCCAGATGATGGAGTTGAATGCATCGTCAGTGGCCACCTGCCAATGGGTGCTGTCGTGCGAGGTCTCGTCCGGATCGTCGAAAGGCATGAGACGCAAGGTCGGCGTCAGGCCGCAATGCTCGCCATTCGTCGGATTGGTCGGCGTGGCAGTGCCTGGCGAGGCGTTGGTGACAGTGATGACGGCTTGGGCGCTCTCGATGCCTCCCGACCGTGCTTTTACCCATTGCTCGCCTCGCGTGCCGGGTGTGAATGCAAGGCGGTAGGTATGGCTGCCAGCATCCGTTTCGTAGAATGT